>URWQ01000111.1 GCA_900551635.1 uncultured Collinsella sp.
CACGCTTGACAGCGAGAGCGCAACCGAGGGTGTAGGCCCACTCGGCGTTCTGGAAGGCGATGGACTGGGTGTTGTTGACGATCTCACGCGGGTTGAAGCCCTTGTCGGTGCAGATCTGCAGAGCTTCCTCGAGGGAGGCGATGCCGTTGTCGGCGAGGCACTTGTTGATCTTGTCAGCGCGGCGCTCGTAACCTTCGAACGTAACAGTCATAGTTATTTCCCTCCCTTTCTACTCGTGAACCGGGAACACGCTGGCGACGGAGTGAGTCTCCTCGTCGGTGCGCGGGTCGATGTACTTGGCAGCGTTCTCCCACTGACCATAGTGGCCCATAGCGCCAGCGATGGCCTCCTCGGGGGTCTTGCCGGCCTTGACGGCGTCGGTGAACTTGCCGAGGTTCAGGAACTCGAATGCGATGATCTCGTTCTTGTCGTTGAGAGCCATGCGGGTGACGTAGCCCTGAGCGAGCTCGAGGTAACGAGCGCCCTTGGCCTTGGTGCCGAACATGGTGCCGACCTGAGAGCGAAGTCCCTTGCCGAGGTCGTCGAGGGAGGCGCCCACGGGCAGGCCGCCCTCGGAGAACGCGGTCTGGCTGCGGCCGTAAACGATTTGCAGGAAGATCTCGCGCATAGCAACGTTGATAGCGTCGCAGACGAGGTCGGTGTTGAGGGCCTCGAGAATGGTCTTGCCGGGCAGGATCTCGCCTGCCATAGCGGCAGAGTGGGTCATGCCGGAGCAGCCGATGGTCTCAACGAGGGCCTCCTCGATGATGCCGTCCTTGACGTTCAGCGTGAGCTTGCAGGCGCCCTGCTGAGGTGCGCACCAACCCACACCGTGCGTAAGACCGGAGATGTCGGAAATCTCCTTAGCCTGGACCCACTTGCCCTCCTCGGGGATGGGTGCGGGGCCGTGGTATGCACCCTTGGCAACGGGGCACATGTTCTCCACTTCCTGTGAGTACTGCATGCCTCTCCTCTCTATCGTGTTGGCGTCCCGTCTGGGGGTCGTGGCTGGCGATTGCCGGGCGACCCTTCGAAAGGGACATGACATGCAGCCCCTATAATACCGCGAAATGCACGGAATATTCGGCGAACGGCTCAGTTTTCGTAGCGAGAAGTCCGGAAGTTTTAATTGAAACGGTTTAACCCTATGTTATGTGGTCGTGAACTTCCGTAGAGGGGGTCCTTCTTGGGCAAGCTTTTGGTCAGCTCTTGTAAGCGTTACAGGGGTTGACCTGTTGCAACGGTGCCGTTCGCCGCCTGATTACTGCCTTTGGCCGCGCGAGTGTATTGTTTTGCGTGAATGTTTTGATGGCACGCTTCAATCGTGCTGTATTGGATGGCAAGCAGATCCCGGCGAAGGGAGCGCCATGCAGTGCGTTTGGAAAACGGTTACCGGCTTTTACCATGTCTGTGCCCGCGGTACGGGCAAGCAGCTCATCTTTGAGGGCGATGAAGACCGGTGGGAGTTTTTGGAGCTGATGCGCGAGTGCTGCTGCGAGGAGGGTGTGACGGTTATCGCCTGGTGCCTTATGGGCAATCACGTGCATTTGGTGCTTACAGATTACGAGGACAGGATGAGCGCGGCGATGCACCGGTTGCTTTTGACGTACGCGCGGCGGTTCAATAAACGCACGGGGCGCACAGGGCATCTGTTCCAGAACCGTTTTGACCGGCGCTCGCTCGATACCGACTGGCAGGTGATGGAGGCTATTCGCTCCGTACACGCCGATCCGCAGGAGGCGGGCGTTAGCCTAATCGAGCGTTATCCCTGGAGTAGCTTTGCGGAGCATTTGTGCGCTTACGACGGTGACGCGGCCGATGTCGTGAGGGGATTTTCTGATCCTTCTTGCGTGCTTGAGCTTTTTGGCTCTGCCGAGGGCTTTATTGCCTATTCGCTTTCGACGCCCGACGGCAGTGAGCCAGCTCTGTGCGATATGAAAGAGACGGAGTGGGAACGCCACGCCTTTGCCAACAAGTTGGCGAAGGAGCTAGGGGTTCCGCTTCGTGGGGTTAAAGTCGCACCGCCGGCGCAGCGCGATACCGTTATTTTTGGATTGCACGATGCCGGTTTTACGGTGCGCCAGATTGAGCGGTATACCGGGATTGGCAAAAGTACCGTCTCTCGTATCGTGCGCGCCCGCGCGCGAACGGCGATGCGGGCTGGCGGAAACGTGATGTAAGGTCGCCTGTTCACCGCAGCTGGGGTCGTCCATACGCCGCAACCAGCGTTCAAAAGCCTGGTACGGTAACTGCACTTCTTAATATGCATAGAACAATCGCCATCTTGCATAAATTAACGACCCAGTCCGGGTTTGCCCGTGCCTACCCCCATCTGCGCCGTGCAAAAAACGGAGTTTTCAGCATCGTAGCGCTGTCGGCACCGCTGCAATCTTGCAACATACGGGTTCCGAAGCTATTGATTCCCGCCGTTGCGCCCCCGAAGCACGTGCCTGCGTCCCGTCAGACCGCGATGCTTGTTCTAAAACACAATATATATGCGCCTAAAGACGTTGATTAACGCTTTCGATGCGTATACACACAGCTTGGCGTGCTGAATACTCGCAAAAATGCACGCCGCTCCCTATGGGACCCGCCTGCGGTAGGCGCGAAGCGAGTCGGAGCTTCGCAGAACGGGGCTTGGCGCATTGCTTGGCGGGCCCGGGGTCCTGCCGCAGGCCTTTGGTGCTGTGGAAAACGCCCGTGTTCGTGTCTGGCTGTGTGGCAAATGTCAGACGGGGCGCCGGACGCGCGGACTTTGTGCGTTCGCGTTCATTAGGTAAAAACAGAGCCGCCCGTATCGGGCGGCTCGGCAATCAAAAACCTTGGATTCGGGGCATAGGCTACTGGTTTGTTTGCCCCTCGAGCATGCCGTCGAGGGTGCGCCAGGCGAGCTCGGCGCATTTGACGCGGGCGGGCATGTGCGAGATGTCCTGGAGCTGGGCGGCTTCGTCCAGGTCTTCCAGGTCGTCCTCGGAGAGCTTCTCGCCGCGGATCATGGCGAGGAAGAGCTCTGCCAGGCGGCGAGCTTCCTCGACGGTCTCGCCGGTGATGAGGTCGGCCATGATGTCGGCACTGGCCTGACTGATGGCGCAGCCGTGGCCGGTAAAGGAGGCCTCCTCGATCACGCCGTTCTCGACGCGCAGCTGCAAGGTGAGCTCATCGCCGCAGCTGGGGTTGATGCCGTCGTGCTCGTGCGTGGGAGCATCCATCTCGTACTTATAGTCGGGGTGCGAGTTGTGCTCCATAAATGTGGTGGAGGTGTACAGATTACCCATTGAACGTGCTCCAAACGTGATGCAGGCCGGCGATGAACTTGTCGATGTCGGCCTTGTCGTTGTAGAAGGCCACGCTGGCGCGGCAGCAGGCAAGGTTCTCGACGCCCAGCCAGGTAAGCAGCGGCTGCGCGCAGTGGTGGCCGGCGCGGATGCAGACGCCGTCCATGTCCATGATGCTCGCGACGTCGTGCGGGTGGATGCCCTTGACGTTAAAGCTCACGACGCCGTGGTGGTTGTCCCAATAGATGGAGCCGATGATCTGGACAAAGTCGAGCTGCATGAGTTCGCCCATCAGGTAGTGGACAAGTGCCTGCTCGCGTGCCTGGATGTTTTCGTAGCCAACCGTGTTGACGAGGTAGTCGAGAGCGGCGCCTGTGGCGAAGATGCCGGCGGCGTCCTGCGTGCCGGCTTCGAACTTCTCGGGGACGGGAGCCCAGACGGCGTCCTGCTCGGTGACCGAATCGATCATCTCGCCGCCGGTGAGCATGGGCGGCATGGCGTTGAGCAGGTCCATCTTGCCCCACAGCACGCCGATGCCCATGGGGCCCATGGCCTTGTGCGCGCTAAAGGCAAAGAAGTCGGCGCCCAGGTCGGCCACATCGACCGGCATGTGCGGCAACGATTGCGCACCGTCGACGACCAGGTAGCCGCCGTACTTGTGCACGAGCTTGCCGAGGTTCTTGACCGGGTTCTCGACGCCCAGCACGTTGGAGACCTGTCCCACGGCCAAGATCTTGGTCTTGGGACCCACCTTGGCAAGAACCTCCTCGGTGGTGAGCTGGCCGGTCTTGGTGGGGTAGAGGTAGACGAGCTTGGCGCCGGTCTCGCGGCAGACCTGCTGCCATGGAATCAGGTTGGAGTGGTGCTCCATGATGGTGATGACGACCTCGTCACCGGGCTCGAGCACCGTGGGCGCAAAGCTCTTGGCGACCAGGTTGAGCGACTCGCTGGTGTTGCGCGTGAAGACGACCTCGTTGGCCTGGGTGGCGCCGATGAGGTCGGCGATCTGCTGGCGGACCTTCGCGATGGCGTCGGTGGCCTCGACGGACAGCGAGTACAAGCCGCGCAGGGGGTTGGCGTTCATGCGCTGATAGAAGTCGCGTTCGGCGTCGAGCACGCAGGCGGGGCGCTGCGCGGTGGCGGCGCTATCGAGGAAGGCGATCTCGGGGTGCTGCTGGAACAGCGGGAACTGGCCCTTGTAGGGGTTAGTCTCGATGTCCACAGTGGGCCAGCCGCGCGAAGCCTCGTCGCTGGCGTCGAGCTCCATGGGCTCGGGGGCAGTACAGGTGTCGCATTTAACGTGCTCGGTGTCGATCATGCGAGCTCCTCTTCAAAGTTGTCGATCAGGTTGTTGCCCAGGCGGACGACGGCTGCGCGGGTGCGCTCGTCGGTGGCGGAAAGCGCGGCGTCCTCCAGCTTGGCGCGGATGAACAGGTCCTCGGCGGCGTTTTGGTCAAGGCCGCGGCAGGCGAGGTAGAACAGCTGCTCGTCGCGGACGTGACCGATGGTGGCGCCGTGGTTGCCGGCGACGTCGTCCTCGTCGCAGAGAATGACGGGAACGGTCTTGTTGTCGACGCCCTTGTTGGCCAAAAGCACCGTCTCGCGCTCGGTGCCGGTTGCACCCTTGCAGCCGTGCACGAGGTCGATGGTGCCGCGGTAGACCTTCTTGGACGTGCCGGTCAGTACGCCGTTGGCGTCGATCTCGCACTCGGTCTTGCGACCGCGGTGGCGCAGCTCGTAGTTAAAGTCGCGCACCTGCTCGCGGGCGCCCAGGTAGTCAGTATCGATGGTCACCTTGGCGGTATCGCCCAGCAGGTCGCCGGCAAGGCCGGTGGCGCTGGCGCCGGCACCCAGGACGGTGTGCTGCACGTTGACGCGCGCGCCCTCGTCCAGGAACAGGCCGGTGTCGTCGAGCGCGATCCAGCTATCGTCGAGCGTCTGCGTGCAGGTCACGTTGACGGTGGCGTACTCGTGGGCGCACACGCGCAGCACGGAACCCACGACGCCTTGGCCGGCAACGGGGGAGTCCAGGGCGATCTGCAGGTCGAGCGTTGCCTGCGGGCGGGCGACGACGTCGATGGCGGCGATGGTCGCGGCAGCATCGACACCGCTCACACGCACGGTAACCGTGGCGTGCTTGTATGCGGGCACATCGATGACGACGCGCTTGGTGGCGTGCTCGGCCAAGTAGGCGTAGGCAGCCTCGCCCATGCCGGTCTCGAAGGCTTCAGCAGGGGAGAGCTCCTCCTCGAGCTTGATAGCACCGGCCTGGTAGACAGAGGTGGCGGGCACGTCGAGCTCGGTCTCGGGCGTGATGCGGGCGCGGTCGGCAGCATCGCCGGGGGCGGAGGCGCGGCGCTCGGGGAAGCGCTCGGCGATGGCGTCCATGGCGGCTTCGAACGCGTCTGCCACGCCAGTAAACTGCTCGTCCAAGCCCTCGACCTCAACGGCCTCGGTGG
>URWQ01000112.1 GCA_900551635.1 uncultured Collinsella sp.
ATCTATATGACCACCGACGCGCTCGAGGCTGTCGGACTCTCCCCTGCCGATGCATTTGAGCAGGGTATCGTGCCCGTACTCGACGAGGTCTGCCGCGCCGTCGACCACGAGCGCGTCGATCCTTGGATCAATGCCGGAGCCACCGTCGCCGTCGGCAATATCTCCGAGCTCGCCGTAGCCGCTCATGCCGGCGCCACGGCCGAGATTCGCTCTTGCCTACCGGTGCATAACACGCCCTGCATGGAGGCACTTGCCGAGCGCGGAGCCGGTGCGTTTTGGCTCTCGCCCGAGATCACGCTCGACGAGATCGTCTCGCTTGGCACCGCCGCGCCCGCAGCCCTGGGCATCACTGTGTTCGGCCGCCCGCGCGTTATGACGAGTGAGCACTGCATCCTGCAGGTGGCCAATGGCTGCATCCACGATTGCGCTAACTGCCGCCTGCGCGCCCGCAAGCTGTCACTCAAGAATATCGACGGCAAGGTCATGCCCGTACGCACCGACATCCATGGCCGCTCTCGCCTGTACGACGCCTACCCCATCGACCTCACGCCGCAGGTTCCTCAGCTGCTCGATGCCGGCGTGCGTCGTCTCATGGTAGACGGAACGCTGCTCGAGACAGATGAGGTGGGCCGTGCCGTCGCCCGCGTCCGTCGTGCCGTCGAAGCAAGCCCGCCGCCCGCCTGCGCGGCGCCACCTCGGGCTGCATGTTTGTGGGAATTAGCTAACCGAAAGGCTTACACGTGAACGAAGAACCTCAAGTCCTTTACTGCGACGCCTGGCTCATGGCCATCGACAAGCCCGCCGGCATGATCGTCCACGGCGACGGCACCGGCGAGCGCACGCTCACCGGCTACGCCAGCGACCTGCTGCTGGCGATGGGTGACGGCTTTGCCGCGACCGACATGCAGCCGCTCAACCGCCTGGACCGCAACACCACCGGCGTGGTGTTGTTTTCGCTCGACAAACAGACGCAGCCCGCCTTTGACCAAATGGTCATCGACCACGCCTTCGAAAAGCACTATCTGGCGCTGGCCGAGGGCAAGATCGACTGGAACGAGAAGCTCATCGACAAGCCCATCGCCCGCGACCGTCACGACAGCCGAAAGATGCGCGTCGGCGCCAGCGGCAAGCCGTCTCAAACTCGCGTGAAGGTGCTCAAACGTCTTAAGAGCCGTCGTGGCCTGCCCGCGCGCTCGTATATCGATGTCGAGTTGCTCACCGGCCGCAAGCACCAAATCCGTGTACACCTGGCAAGCGAGCATCATCCCCTGGTTGGCGACGACCTGTACGGAACGCCGCGCCCCTGCGGCCTGATGCTCCACGCCCACAGCGTGTCCTTCACGCATCCCGTAACCGGCGAGCACATCCACATCGAAGCCCCCTGCCCCTGGGAGCCCTAAACCACCACAATGGGGACAGGCACCTTTGTGGTGGTTTTGCCGCAATGGTTCAACCGCGGTCCCAAAATGTCTCGATCTGTAACAGTTAGAACCCATTTTCCGGTCTATCTGTTACAGATCGAGACATTCAAATCCCCCTTAAGGGAAAATCTCAATCTGTAACACCTAGCCCACTTTTAACGGTCCAGTTGTTACAGACTTAGACAAACCGGCAGACAACGAAAGCGGCAACGCCCGTGATGGACGTTGCCGCTTTTCTATTGAGAAAACTACTCGGTTTTCGTTACTAACCACCACAATGGGGACAGGCACCTTCGTGGTGGTTTTGGCCTTGTCTCGCTGTTAGACAGTGATGACGTTGTCCATTGCCCGGTACTTGGCGGGTACCTCGCCCGCAGTGATAATCGTTGCGTCGCGGAAGTCCGCGAACTTGACGGGCGCCACCATGCCAAATTTACTGGCGTCCGAGATTACAAAGCGTTTGGCGGTATGGCGCATCGAGATACGCTTGACCTGTACTTCCTCGATATCGGGCGCCGTGAAGCCCTGCTCGGCGGCAATGCCGTTAGAACCCCAAAAGCCACAATTGAAGTTGTAACGGTCTAGGGTTGCCAGGGCATCGGGGCCAACGAGCGCCTCGGTCTCGGGCTTGAGCTCGCCACCTAACACCACGGTGCGCATGCCGCGCAAAGCAAGGTGCTGAGCATGGAGCACGGAATCGGTCACATAGGTGACACTCTCAAGGCGCGGAAGATGCTCGATGAGCTTGAGCGTCGTCGAGCCCGAGTCGATGTATACAAAGCTCTCGGGCTCCACAAGCGCCGCCGCACGGGCGCAGATACGCTCCTTGTCGTCGTTATGGAGGTCACTGCGCTCATTGAGCGTTAGGTCGCGCGTCACGTGCGCGCGCTCAAGACTCGTCGCTCCACCGTGGACCTTGGCGATGCGGTGCGCTCGGTCGAGCGTCTGCAGGTCGCGCCGAATGGTGGACGCCGTCACGCCCAGGGTATCGGCAAGCTCTGGCACAGTAACCGAGCCAGCCCGCTGCACCATCGACACAATCGTATTGAGCCTATCTTCCGCAAGCATCGCTTACTCCTCCTCGGGGTAGACGACTCCCCAATCGGCGCGGAGCTTGGTCATGAGCTCCATCACATCAGAAGCATAATCCAGAAGCTCACGCTTGGAATCGTCGCCGGCGACGGCCTGCTCGAGGTCAGCCATCTCGTAGCACAGGGCATAAGCCTCGGTGCCCGCGGCGACCTCCTCGCGATGACCGTCCGCGGTCCACACGATCGTCGCGTGATCGGCGCGCGGATACTCGTTGACCTCGATGTAGCACTTATCGAAGCTGATAACCGAGCGCTTGGGCTGCTTGGAGTGGAGCGTAAGGCTCACAACACCCAGCTGCTGGTCTGCATTACGGCAGACGATGCCGCCCGCAACGTCAACGCCGGTCTCACAGGTGTTGCCCAGCGAGACGACCTCAGCGGGCTGGCTTGCCATAAAGAGACGCATGACGGACAGGGCATACACGCCAATGTCGAGCATGGCGCCGCCGGCGAGACTACGGTTGTAGAACCGGTTGGTCAGGTCCCCGTACTCCTTATAGCTGCCAAAGTTGAGCTGGGCGAGGTTCATGCGACCAAAGTCGCCCGCATCCATGCGGCGGCGCAGCTCCTGATACAGCGGCATGTGAAGCACCGTGGTGGCGTCCATAAGGACGACGTTGTGCTCGTCGGCGATGGCACGCGCCTCGTCGAGCTCAGCGGAATTGAGGGTAATGGCCTTCTCGCAGAGCACGTGCTTACCAGCTGCCAGAGCGGCTCGCAGGTAGGTGATATGCGTGTTGTGCGGCGTGGTGATATAGACGGCGTCGATGTCCGGATCGGCGTAGAGGTCCTCGACCGTCTCGTACACCTTCTCGACGCCATACTGCTCGGCAAAAGCCTGGGCTTTGGAAAGCGTACGGTTGGCGACACCCGCGAGCTTGCGGCCGGCCAGCGCGAGGGACTGGGCCATTTGGTTGGCGATAACACCGCACCCGATCACTGCCCAGCGAAGCTCGGGAGCCGTAAAGATGTCGTTTGGGAACGGCTGATTCTGGACCGAGGCAAACGCCGCCTTTGCGGCTGCCTCGGCGTCGAGCGGAGCCTGTTTGGAATCTGCCATGATGTGCCTCCTGAGTCATCGGAAGTTCTTCATTTCTAACAACCCTATAGTCGCACAATTGCGCGCGTATCTGCTCGTGTTTGCGTATTTATTTGCTTATCGGTCATTATTTAGCCATAGTTGGCAGATATTTGCGCGGCTATGCGCATTATCGCGCAAGGCTATGCGCGTAAATGCGCATGCGACGATCCTTGTGAAACATAAAGGGACGGAACACCAAAGCCCTAAAAGACAGACCCAGCTGTATTACTTCACCCCTCTGGGGGCATCAGACATCAAAGGATCGTCCCAAACTGCCGGCACATAGAGACTGTCCCCCCCAACGACTGGTCATTTAAGTCTGTCCCCAATGAATGGTCGTCCCCAGCTGCCGACAGAAAATGAACGCCCCCAGGTGCCGGCATTTCAACGGCCACTCATTTAAGTCTGTCCCCAATGAGTATGTCCCCAATGAGTAGGGATAGAAAAAGGCCCGGGTGCCGTGGGGCATCCGGGCCTTTGCTAGCAACTTGATGTTGCGGGCAGCTTAGAACTTGTGGCCGCACTTCTTGCAGACGCGCAGCTTGTTCTTGCCGTCCTTCTCGTGACCGACGCGGGTAACCTTACCGCACTCGGGGCAAACGAGATTGACGTTGGAGGCGTCGATGGGGGCCTCCTGCGAAACGATGCCGCCCTGCTGGTTGGCAGCGTTGGGCTTGACGGCCTTCTTGACGACCGAAACGCCCTCGACAACGACCTTGTTCTCGGCGGGGAGAGCACGCAGGACAACGCCCTGCTTGCCGCGATCCTTACCAGAGAGAACCTGGACCTTATCGCCCTTCTTGATATACATATATCTCCCCTAACTACAGGGTCTCGGGAGCGAGCGAGACGATCTTCATGTACTTCTTGTCACGAAGCTCGCGAGCGACGGGCCCGAAGATACGGGTGCCGACGGGCGAACCATCGTTATTGATGACAACGCAGGCGTTCTCATCAAAGCGAATGTAGGAGCCATCCTTGCGGCGGATCTCCTTAACGGTGCGAACGACGACGCAACGGACAACGTCCTTCTTCTTGACGTTGGCGCCAGGGGTAGCCTCCTGGACAGCACCGATGAACACATCGCCGATGCCTGCATAACGACGCTTGGAACCGCCAAGCACCTTGATGCAGCGAATCTTGCGAGCGCCGGAGTTGTCGGCGACGTTCAGCATGGTTTGCATCTGAATCATGGTAGATGTTCCTCCGAACTAAGAACCGAAGAGAGGTGCGCTGCCTTTATACGGCCTGTGGTATGCAAGCCAGGCATACGCACATCTTCGGAAACGTACAAGTCGTAAGAGCGACTGCTTATTTAGCGCGCTCGACGACCTCGATGAGGCGCCAACGCTTCATCTTGGACATAGGACGGGTCTCCATAACGCGGACGGTGTCGCCCACGCCAGCCGTGCACTCCTCGTCGTGAGCGTGCAGCTTCTTGGAGCTGGTCATCATCTTGCCGTACTTGGGGTGACGCTTGCGCTCGGTGATGGTGACAACAATGGTCTTGGCACCGGAGACGGAGGTAACGACACCCGTACGGACCTTACGCGAGTTACGCGAATCAGTCATGTTCTCTCCTTAGGTCCTACTCGGCGACAGCGGACTTCTCCGCTGCGATCTCGCGGGCGCGCTGCTCCGTGAGGACGCGAGCGATGTCCTTCTTCACGGTGTTGACGCGAGCGGTGTTGTCCAGCTGGCTGGTGGCCATCTGGAAACGAAGGTTAAAGAGCTCGGCGCGCATTTCCTTCAGCTTCTCAACGAGCTGAGCGTCCGAGAGCTCACGAATCTTTGCGGGCTTCATTAGTTCTCCTCCTTGGCGGCGGCGGCGTCCTCAGCAGCCCACTTGGCCTCGAGAGCGGCCTCCTCAGCCATCTCCTTCTCGATGCGCTGCTCAGCGTTCTTAGCAGCAACAATCTTGGTCTTGATGGGGAGCTTGTGCTGCGCAAGACGCAGAGCCTCGCGAGCGACCTCCTCGGGAACACCCTTGACCTCGAACATGATGCGGCCGGGCTTGACGACGGCCACCCACTCCTCGGGGTTACCCTTACCAGAACCCATGCGAGTCTCGGCAGGCTTCTTGGGGGTGGGCGTATCGGGGAAGATTCTTCCCGTC
>URWQ01000113.1 GCA_900551635.1 uncultured Collinsella sp.
CGCCTGCGCGGAGCTGGAGAGCATGACGGGGCAAGTGTTGCCGTGGCGCTCCAACGTGTCCAGCAGCGTGGAGGCGAACCCGAAGTTGCCCTCCATGAACTCCGCCAGGTCCTCGGGGCGGTTGACGCCGGCCAGGTTGAAGACGAAGTCGGCGCGGGAGCAGTAGTCCTCCAGCTCGGCGGGCGCCGAGTCGATGTCGTACTCCATGACCTCGAGGGGCAGCAGGCCCGCGTACTTCTCGCGTCGGTCCTTGCCGTCCCTTATGTTCTTGAGGGCGCAGCAGAGGTTCCTGCCCACGAAGCCCCTGGCGCCGGTGACGAGGACGCGCACCCTACTGCACCGCCTCGTGCTCGCGGCCCTCCAGGGCCAGCTGCACGTACTCGGCGGTCTTGATCTTGGCGTTGGAGGCCTCCACGTCGAGCCTCTCGGTGTTGTGGGAGGTGTAGGACTCGTCGGCCTGGGTCTCCACCTCGCCATCAACCACGAACTTATCGTAGTTGAGGTCGCGGGAATCGCATGCAACGCGATAGTAGCCGCCCATGTCCTCGGCGCGCAAGCGCTCCTCGCGGGTCATAAGCGTCTCGAAGAGCTTCTCGCCGTGGCGGGTGCCGATCACCTGCGTGCCCACGCGGCCGAAAACTTCCTGAACCGCCTCGGCGAGGTCGCCGATGGTCGACGCGGGTGCCTTCTGAATGAACAGATCGCCGGGGTTTGCGTGCTCGAAGGCAAACTGAACAAGGTCGACAGCCTCATCAAGGTTCATAAGGAAGCGGGTCATGTTGGGGTCGGTGACCGTAAGGGGTTCGCCCTTGCGGATTCGGTCGATGAACAGCGGGATGACCGAGCCGCGCGAGCACATGACGTTGCCGTAGCGGGTGCAGCAGATGGTGGTGCGGCCGGCGCCGTTGCGGGCGTTGGCGTAGATGATGGACTCCATCATGGCCTTGGACTTGCCCATGGCGTTGATGGGGTATGCGGCCTTGTCGGTGGACAGGCACACGACGCGGTCCACGCCCTCCTCGATGGCGGCGTGGAGCACGTTGTCCGTGCCGATGACGTTGGTGCGGACGGCCTCCATGGGGAAGAACTCGCAGGAGGGCACCTGCTTGAGGGCGGCGGCGTGGAAGATGTAGTCCACGCCGTGCATGGCGTCGCGCACGCTCTGGGCGTTGCGGACGTCGCCGATGAAGAAGCGCACCTTGGAGGCGAGCTCGGGCGACTTCTCCTGCAGGCGGTGGCGCATGTCGTCCTGCTTCTTCTCGTCGCGCGAGAAGATGCGGATCTCGGCCAGGTCGGTGTTCATGAAGTGCTTGAGCACGGTGTTGCCGAACGAGCCGGTGCCGCCCGTGATCATCAGGGTTTTGTCTTTAAAGGTGGTCGAATCGTTCATCTATTTGCCTTCCTTACGTTTGGCTTTTGTAAACTGGTAAAAGAGAAATTTCGTATTAGTTACGAGGTATCGTTTGAAAAGCCGCTTCGGCTCTTGAATAAGTCTGTATAGCCACTCGAGACTCAGGTTTTGCATCCACATCGGCGCCTCTGGCACCACGCCGGCGAGAACGTTGAACGCTCCGCCAACACCGATCATCAACGGTTGCGGCCCTCCCTTGAGCTCGTGCATAAGAACTTCTTGACGGGGCGCGCCAAGAGCAATCCATGCGAAGTCCGCATCCGAATCAGCGATACGTCGCGAAAGGTCTCGCTTCTCGCTGTCGGAGAGCGGTCGGAAAACCGAAGGCTCCATGCCAGCGATTTCCAGGCCTGGATATTCCTCTTGAAGTGAATTTTTGAGAGCGTCGAGATTCTTCTGCTCGTTACCGTAGAAGTAATGGCTCCATCCTTGCTGCAAGGAAATATTGAATATCTCTCGCATCAGATCGGGTCCAGTTACACGCCCCATAGACTCTATTGTTTTACGTCCGACGACAGATAAAGGCTTGCCGTCGGGAACGGACATGAGGGAGTCAGCTTGGCAGGCCCAATAGGAAGGGTCGTCATGGGCCATAACCGAGGTATGAGCATTGGAAACGCAAATATATTCGCCATGTAGCTCATCTATATGGCGAGTGAGAAACTCGACACACTCAGACATATTGGTTCCCGTGATCGGAACATCGATTACGGGAATGCGCTTGAGCTCAACGAATGTAGAATAGTCCTGAAGCATTAGCACGCACCCTTACCGGTGATGACCTCGATCACCGTGAGGACAACGATCTTGAGGTCGGTAAAAATGCCCCGGTTGTCGATGTACTCCAGGTCTCGGCGGACCATGCCGTCGAACCCGGTCGAATTGCGCTCCGTCACCTGCCACCAGCCGGTGATCCCGGGCTTCACGGCCAGGCGCTGCAGGTCGTACTCGGTGTACTCCGCCACCTCGTTCGGCAGAGGCGGGCGCGGGCCGACGACGGACATCTGGCCCAGGAACACGTTCAGGAACTGCGGGAACTCATCAATGGAGTGCTTGCGGATGAACTTTCCAATCTTGGTGACACGCGGGTCATTCTTCATCTTGAACATGGCGCCGGCGATCTCGTTCTGCTCCCTGAGCTCGGCGAGGCGCTCGTCGGCGTCCTTGTACATGGAGCGGAACTTCCACATGCGGAAGGTAGTCAAACTACCGTCGGGACGGGTGCGGCCAACGCGGATCTGACTATAGAAGGGGCTGCCCTCGCTCTCCAGTCGGATGGCCGCGGCCAGCACCAGGCTGGGCACAGCGATGACGACGAGCACGGCACCGCTGAACACGATGTCGAATGCGCGCTTCACTGCCCTATATGCCAAGCGCGAGCGGTCCCAGTCCATGATGGATACCCCAATCGGTAAATTCAAAAATGCGAACGAATTGCCAGTGCGACGTCTCCCTTACGTTTTGCTGAGAACGTCGAGCGGTAGCAGCTCCCTAAATGCGGAGTTACCTTCGCCCACGTCTACCAGGCACCAGCGTTTATGGCGGTCGATCTTTTTAACGCGGGCCTCTTGCCCCACCAAGGGACCCTGCTCTATGTGCAACACGCCGTCTTCTATGCGCGCTACGCTGTTGCGCACAACACCGTCGTCGTCCAACACGCTGCGGTACCAGTCCTGTGCATCGTCCGGCATGGGCATGTACGCCCGCTCCCTACTGCCGGCGATACGACAGCCAAAGCTCAACTGAGCCAAAGCCCTATCGAGCGCGGCGGCATCGTGCGTGGCGACGAAGAAATATTCCTTGTACATGGGTTTGGTTTGGAGCGACCAGGCGTCATCCCGCTTAAACCAGAACTCCTTTTGCATTACAAAGGCGTCTTTCATAAGCTCGTGCGGGATAATGCAGCGGACCTTTTCGCAGGTCTCGCGCTCTTTTCCATTGGGGGTGTGAACCAGATACCAGCGGACGCGACCGTGCTGGCTGTTGGTGGTGACGCCGTTAAATGCGCCTGGCAGCCGCTCTTGGCGCCGTGCCGTCTGTTCCATGCTCTCGCCCCCCTCTTTTGGCTTTGCGATGCACACGAAATGCAGGGACCTTTAGAACAGGCTTCTCGCTCGCAGCTAGGCGCAGTCGCAAAAGTACAGGTTTTTGTATCTTTCGACGGACGACATTATACGAGCAATTAATCAGCGTTTGTCCAGATTACACAAAATATACTGCCAGTAGGTGCATCTCCATACCCCTCTATAAAAACCTGTACCTTTTTGTGCAACAAAAAAGGCCGCTCAACCAGCGGCTTTTCTTATTTCGGCATGAAAAAAGCGACCGCCCAGTGTGGACGGTCGCCTTTGTTAATTGTTGTGAAGTTTACCTTAAGCGCGAGTCTTGATCTCCTCAGTCACCTTGGCAACAAACTCGTCAACGCTCATCTGAACGGTCTCGTTGGAGCGATCGCGGACGGAGATGTTGCCGGCCTCGACCTCCTTCTCGCCCAGGATGAGCATGTAAGGCACGCGGTCGATGCTGCGGGCCTCGCGGATCTTGTAACCGATCTTCTCGTCGCGGTCGTCGCAGACCACGCGAATGCCGGCCTCCTCCAGCTTGGCGCATACCTCGTGGGCGTAGTCGCGGCTCTTCTCGGAAACCGGAAGCGCCTTGACCTGCACAGGAGCCAGCCAGGTGGGGAACTTGCCCGCAAAGTGCTCGATCAGAATACCGATGAAGCGCTCGATGGAGCCAAAGCACACGCGGTGCAGCATGATGGGGCGCTTCTTGGTGCCGTCGGCGTCCACGTACTCCAGATCAAAGTTGAGCGGCATCTGGAAGTCGAGCTGCACGGTACCGCACTGCCAGGTACGGCCGAGCGAGTCCTCCAGGTGGAAGTCGATCTTGGGGCCGTAGAAGGCGCCATCGCCCTCGTTGACCTCGTAGTCCATGCCCAACTTCTCCAGAGCGGTGCGCAGGCCCTCCTCGGCGCGAGCCCAGTCCTCGTCCGAACCCATGGAGTCCTCGGGGCGGGTGGAAAGCTCAACGTGGTACTTAAAGCCAAACTTTTGGTACACGGAGTCGATCAGGTTGACCACGCCCACGATCTCGTCGGTCAGCTGGTCGGGACGCACAAACAGATGGGCGTCGTCCTGGTTAAAGCAGCGCACGCGGAACAGGCCGTGCAGGGCGCCGCGCAGCTCGTGGCGGTGCACCAGGCCAATCTCGCCAGCGCGGATGGGCAGCTCGCGGTAAGAGTGCGGCTTAGAGGCGTACACCAGCACGCCGCCCGGGCAGTTCATGGGCTTAATGCAGTACTCTTCGTCGTCGATGACGGTGGAGTACATGTTGTCCTTGTAGTGGTCCCAGTGGCCCGAGGTCTTCCACAGCTGCTTGTTCATGATGAGCGGCGTGGAGATCTCCACGTAGCCGGCCTTGTGGTGAATCTCGCGCCAGTAATCCAGCAGCGTGTTCTTAAGGATCATGCCGTTGGGCAGGAAGAACGGGAAGCCGGGGGCCTCGTCGCGCATCATAAAGAGGTCCATCTCGCGGCCGATCTTGCGGTGGTCGCGCTTCTTGGCCTCCTCCAGCATGTGCATGTGCTCGTCGAGCTCTTCCTTGGTGGCAAAGGCGACGCCGTTGATGCGGGTGAGCATCTTGTTGTCCTTGTCGCCCTTCCAGTAGGCGCCCGAGACGCCGGTGAGCTTAAAGGCCTTGAGGGCCTTGGTGTAGCAGATGTGGGGGCCGACGCACATGTCGATGTAGTCGCCCTGCTGGTAGAAGGTGATGCGGGCGTCGTCGTCCAGGTCGCCGATGTGCTCGACCTTGTACTTCTCGCCGCGCTCCTCCATAAGGGCGATGGCCTCGGCGCGGGGCTTCTCAAAGACGGTGAACTTGAGATTCTCCTTGACGATCTTTTTCATCTCGGCCTCGATCGCGGGGAAGTCGTCCTCGCTGATCTTAACGCCCTCGGGCAGGTCGACGTCGTAGTAAAAACCGTTGTCGGTCGCGGGACCGTAGGCAAAGTCGGCCTCGGGATAGAGGCGCTTGATGGCCTGCGCCATGATGTGAGCAGCGGTGTGGCGGATAACATGCAGTTCCTGGTCCTGCGGGCACTCGTCCACATGGCCGTCTTTGTAGATGATCTTCATAGCGGTTCTCCTTTTGATGAAAGTTAAAACAAAAAAGCGCTCCATCCCGCTCAAATTTACGGGATGAAGCGCCTGAAGATTTCACGCGTTCCACGGTTCCACCCGAATTGCGTGCCCTGAAGAACACGCCACTCGCTGTGCTGTAACGGGAGC
>URWQ01000114.1 GCA_900551635.1 uncultured Collinsella sp.
TGCTCGCCGCCGTCAACAACGGCGAGCTTGCCTTTGTGGCGCCAGCGGACGAGTGCCTGTGCGGCACGGCGACGCTCATCGAGCAGTTGGCCCAGACCAAGGGCATCCCGGTCACGCGCGTAGACATTCCCGCGCAGCTCAAGGGCGCCTTGTTCCTGGTGAGCGACGAGCACGGCGTGGTCCCCGCAATCGAGGCCGACGCCGCCGAGGCCGACGCCGCCACGGTCGCCTTCTTCGCCGAAGGCTACGAAAAGCTCCGTGCCCGCCGCTCCTAACCTCAAGGCGGGGTGGGCTTACTGAAGCGAGCGAGCGCGTTCGATGGCGTAGGCGAGCGACAGCTGCTCCATCTCCGGGGCGCATTTGTAGCTCAGTCCGGTGAGAGCTGTCACCTTATCGAGGCGATATCGAATCGTGTTCGGGTGCTGGCCAGTCTGCTTGGCGGTTCGCTCGATACGTCGGTCGTTCTCGATGAATGCGGCGAGCGTGGATTCCAGCTCGCTGCCATGCTCACTGTCGTGCTCGCGTATCGGCGAGAGAATCGCTTCCGAGAACGATCGCATCTCCGGGGTTTCCGCAAAAGGCATCACGGTTCTCAGGATGCCGAGCTGCGTATAGCGGACGGGACCCTCGGCTCGTTGACAAGATAGGCGCTGTGCGTAAATCGCCTGCGAGATCGCCTGCGCCACCGCCTCGTCTCCAAACAGAATATCGCTGATGCCGAGCCCTTCCGCTCCGCCATCGATGTCGCTAGCCTCGATGAGCTCCGTGAGCGCCTGCACGATTCGCTCTACATCGAGCGTCTGTTCCGAGTCACTTGTCGCTACGAATAACAAACCTCCGTCGTAGGGTGCCAGCATGTTGTGGCATCCGGCGAGGGTCGATTTTGCACAGAGACGTTCGATTTGCAAAAACGTACGCGGGTCGAGGGGCTCTGCAAACGATGCGAACAGGGCGACCGCTTCGTCCAGAAATGACGGGTTGAGACCTCGGATGCGTCGGCAGATGGACTCGGGCGATACGTCTGTCCTCAGGGCATCGATCTCGCGCTGCGCGAAGTCGATGGACGCGAGCTGCTCGATATGCCGTTTGACCTCATAGATGACGCTGTCAAAGAACAGTGAGTCGTCGGTCGTGAGAAAGACCGGGTAGTGCCGCGCGTTGGCGTAGCGGATGGCTTGGTCGGGAATCGGGATGTGCAGGACGTTTTTGATGATGAGACCGCTCGTTCCCTTGGCGACGAGGTATTTCACGGCTTCAGTGATGAGGTATGGGTCGTCCTTCGCATAGAGGAAGGTGCTGAGGACGATCTCGTCTGAGCTGAAGTTGACGCGCTGGTACTTGTTCTTGAGGCCGGGCATGAGTTCATAATCGAGGATCCCGACGCCAGAGACGGCACGCGAGACGCCATCGCTGCCGGCGATTAGACGGACCGACCCCTCATATTCCCGTGAGAAGTCCGAGATGGTGTATAGCATTAGCATCACCTTGTAAATCATTACAATAAGTACCTGTACAAATAGGATAATCGCACATCCGTATGCCTTTGATGCGATAAATAGTTCAAATACCTGCTGATAGAACGAAAAATCAGATCGAGAATCGTTGTAGATCCCAACAAGAAATGATCCTTGGCGGCATCGTTACTAAACCGTACAGTGAAGCAACGTAAAGCTTTCGCTGAGAGGAGCGATGATGGGGCAGATGGTGGTGCTTTCGGCCGAGGAAGTTTCCAAGGTGCTGACGATTGAGGATGCAATCGCTGCCGTGGAGGAGGCATATCGCCAGAAGGCAACGGGCAAGGGTGTTGCGTGGCCGATGGTATATGAGCAGTTCGAACCCGGCGTGGCCGATATGGATATCCGCTCGGGCGAGTTGGCGGGAAGCGGCCTCTTCGGTCTCAAGCTCACTGCTTGGTTCTCTCAGAATCCCAAAAAGGGGCTGCCCGAGATCTTTGGCACCACGCTGCTTTGCGACAACGCGACGGGAGAGCCGTTAGCGCTGCTCAATGCCTCCGCCGTCACTGGACTTCGCACCGGTGCCGCCGCTGCGCTCGGTGCCAAGTGGCTGGCTCGGGTGGATGCGTCCAAACTGCTCGTTGCGGGTGCCGGCCACATGAGCACCTATATGGTGGCGGGCGTGCTCGCCGCCTGTCCCAAAGTGAGCGAGGTCAAGGTGTGGGAGCCAGTTTCCGATGCCGCGCCCGAGGCCCGTGTCGAGCGCATGCGAGACGAGGTCGCCCATATCTTGGGCGCCTGCGAGCATGCTCGCGAGGCATCCACCTATTCCATCGAGGCGACGGCCGACGGCCAAGGCGCCGCGGCAGAGGCCGACATCATCGTGACGATTACGCCGGCGACCAAGCCCATCATTCCCGATTCATGGGTGCGTCCTGGTACGCATATCTCCTGCGTCGGTGCCGACATGCCCGGCAAGCAGGAGCTCGCCTCGGCGCTTGTCGCCCGTGCCGCTGTTTACGTCGACGACCGCGAGCAATCGGTCGCGTCCGGTGAGCTGGAGATTCCGGTTGCCGAGGGTGTCATCACGCCCGAGGACATCAGAGCGGAGCTCGGCGAAGTCATCGCCGGCACGGCTACGGGGCGTTCGGATGACGAGCAGGTGACGGTGTTCGATACGTCGGGCATCGCCGTTCAGGACCTTTCGGCATCGAAAATCGCCTACGACCGCGCCATCGAGGCGGGGCTGGGCACCGTGGTGGAACTGTAAGAAAGTCAAGGAAAGGAAACGACAATGCAGATCAAGGATTTCGCTGTCGAGCAGTGGATGAACGAGTGGGAGACCAAGTGCACCCACAACGTTGCGGAGACGTGCGTCTACTCCCTCACGCTCGACCAGCTGTTCGAGCTTACGAACACCGACAAGAAGGCGTGGCTCGATAGCCTGTGCTCGCGCCGATTCACCTACGGAGACATCGAGGGGCAGCCCGGCTTCCTCGAGGGGGTCGCGCGTCTCTATAAGACGGTCGAGCCTGGGCATATCGTGCCCACGCACGGCGCGACCGGTGCCAACTCCCTGGTTATTTCCACGCTCGTCGAACCGGGCGATCATGTAGTCTCCGTCAAGCCCACCTACCAGCAGCTTTACTCGATTCCCGAGATGTGCGGTGCGAAGGTCGATATCCTTCAGCTCGATCGCAAGAACGGCTACCACGTCGACGTCGACGCGCTCGATGCCCTGGTGACCGACGATACCAAGCTCATCTGCATCAATAATCCGGACAACCCCACGGGCGCCCTGCTCGACACCGATACGCTCAAGGCGATTGTCGAGGTCGCGCGCAAACACGACGCGTGGCTGCTCTGCGACGAGGTCTACCGTCTGCTTACTCAGACGGATGAGTACTCCGAGTCCGTGATCGACCTGTACGACAAGGCCATCGTCACCGCATCCATGTCCAAGGTCTGGTCGTTCGCCGGCCTGCGTCTGGGCTGGGCGGTCACCAAGAGCCCGGAGCTCCGTCGCGCGCTGCTCTCGCATCGTGACTACAACCTGATTTCCGCTGGCATATTCAGCGAGACGGTGGCGGAGCTGATTCTGGGCAACGCTTCCGTGATCCTTGAGCGCAGCCGTCGCATCGTCCGTCAGAACCTTGCTGTTCTGGAGAAGTGGGTCGAGAGCGAGCCGCACCTGTCGTTCGTCAAGCCCGAGGCGGGTACCACCGCGCTCGTGTATTACGACTACGACATCGACTCCAGGACGTTCTGCATCGACATGATAAAGAAGTCCGGCGCGCTCGTCACCCCGGGCGATTGCTTCGAGGAGCCCAAGAGCATGCGCATCGGCTATGCATACTCCGATAACACCGACGACCTGCAGAAGGGCCTGGATGCCATCTCCGCGTACATGCGTACGCTCGAGTAGAGACTCGTGGTCGAAGTGATGGGGCCGATCGGTTTAGGACCGGTCGGCCCCTATTTTCTCTCAAGACTACCGAACGCTTTTGTCACATTAGGTGCCCACGGGGTCGTATCGCTGCGACGCTGTGGGCATAATGGTGTGGAAGGTGCAAGTTACGCGAAATGGGAGGACACATGGCGCTGATCTATGTCGTTGAGGACGACGAGCCCATTCGTCGTGAGCTTGTCGACATCCTTGCCCGCGCCGGTTTTGAAATCGAGGCATGCGAATCGTTTGAGCATGTCTCGCGCGATATTCTCGCCGCCGCGCCCGACCTGGTGCTGCTCGACCTCACGCTTCCCGTCAAGGACGGCCAGCATATCTGCCACGAGGTTCGCCGCGAATCCGAGGTTCCCATCATCGTCCTCACGTCGCGCACGACCGAGATCGACGAGGTCATGGCCATGACGCTCGGCGCGGACGACTTTGTTCCCAAGCCCTATAGCGCCCGTGTGCTCGTGGCGCGCATCAATGCCTTGCTGCGTCGCACCGCGGCGGCGGGCGAGCGCAGCACGCTCGTCCACAAGGGACTGGAGCTCGACCTCGCACGCTCCATGGTCACCAACACGCAAACGGGCACCAGCACCGAGCTCACCAAAAACGAGCTGCGTATCCTCTCGCTGCTTCTGAGCCGCGCGGGCAAGATCGTTTCGCGCTCGGCCATCATGCAGGACCTGTGGGACTCCGACGCCTTTGTGGACGACAATACGCTCACCGTCAACATCAACCGCCTGCGCACCACGCTCGAAAAAATCGGCATCAAGGGGTATTTGACCACGCATCGCGGCCAAGGCTATTCGGTCTAGGGGCCGGCTATGTCGTTTGGCAAGTTCTTTAAAGATGCGCTGCTTCCCGTCGCCGTGTGGACGTGCGGCGTGCTGCTGAGCTGCTTTGTGCTGACGGTCGCCGGCGCACCCGTTTCTATCGTGGTCGTGGCGGTTGGCGTGTCCTTTATCTTCGGTATGCTCGGCATCGTGATCGAGTACGCGCGCCGTCGTCGTTTTCTGCGCCAGCTGGAGCGTGCGGCCGAGGAGCTCGAGAGTCCCGCATGGGTGCAGGAGATGGTGCAATGCCCGACCTATGCCGAGGGCGAGCTCGAGTACGAGGTCTTGCGCCGGGTGGGCAAAGCCGCTTGCGATGAAGTGGCGGAAGGCCGGCGTCAGACCGATGACTATCGCGACTATATCGAGAGCTGGGTCCACGAGGCCAAGCTGCCCCTGGCGGCGGCTCACCTGATTTTGGAAAACCTAGACAGCGGCGAAGACGACCTGTCGCGCGTGGACGACCTGGCACGCGAACTTGCCCGCGTGGAGCGCTATATCGACCAGGCGCTCTACTATGCGCGCTCGGAGGTTGTGGAGCGCGATTACCTGATTCGTCGTTGGAGCCTCAAGACCTTGGTGACGGGTGCCATTAAGGCCAACGCGCGTGAGCTCATCGCGGCGCACGTGGCTCCGGTGTGCGAGAACCTCGACTTTGAGGTCTTTACCGACGAGAAGTGGCTCGAGTTTATTCTGGGTCAGCTCATTCAGAACAGCATTAAATATGCGCGTGAGGACGGCGCAAAGATTGTGTTTTCGGGTGCGTTGCTGGACGAGGGTCTGGCAAGCGAGCGCATCGAGCTTACCGTCGCGGACAACGGCTGCGGCGTGTGTGCGGCAGACCTACCGCGCGTGTTCGAGAAGGGCTTTACCGGCGACAACGGCCGCACCACCAAGCGTGCAACGGGCATCGGCCTCTACCTGGTGGCGCGCCTGTGCTCCAAGATGG
>URWQ01000115.1 GCA_900551635.1 uncultured Collinsella sp.
GAGGTCAACGCCAAGACGATCGTCTGACCCTCGGGGCTGCCCTCGCCGTAAATCTTGTAGATGTGCACGGCGAGCGACTCGCCGGGACGGAACACGTTCCAGGCGCAGGTGGGGCTCGACAGGTTAAAGCTCAAGAAGTTCAGACGCACCGGCGAGCTCATGCCCGAGGTAAAGAGCAGCGCCGCGGCCTCGCCAAACACGCGGCCAGCCGAAAGCACGATGCCGGTCACGATGGCGGGCATGGCCTCGGGAATCAAGATGTGCAGCGTAGCCTCCCAGCGGGTAAGGCCCATGGCCAGGCACGCATCGCGCTGGGCCTGCGGCACGTCCTCGAGCGCCTGCTGGATCACGCGCACCAGGATGGGGATATTGAACATGGTGAGCGCGACGGCGCCGGAGATGATGGAGTACTTCCAGCCCAGCTGCACCGAGAACACCAGAAAGCCGAACATGCCGACGACGATGGACGGCAGCGAGGACAGCGTCTCGATGGCGGTGGAGGCGATGTCGCGGATGGGTCCGTCGGGTGAGTACTCGACCAGGAAGACCGCGCCACCCAAGCTGATGGGCACCGAGATGACTAGGGTGATCAGCAACAGATAGAACGAGTCGAACAGTTGGTAGAGCACGCCGCCCTGGGTTCCGTTGGCGCGCGACGGCTGCGTGAGAAAGCCCGGCTGAAACAGCGTCGAGATGCCCTCGAACAGAATATAGGCCACCATGGAGACGACGATGAGCATGACGATGGCGACGATTGCCGTCAGCACGCCCGTGGCGATGCGGTCCTGCTTTTGGACACGCCCGAGTCTCGCCTCGTCGATATGGATGCGCGTGCTAGCCACGAGCCTTCGCCCCCTTGCGGCCGATAAGGTGGATGATCAGGATGAAGATGAGGCTCATGCCCATCAGCAGCAGACCGAGCGCCCACAGAACATCGTCCTGGGCCGAGCCCTCGGCATAGACCGCCATGGACGTGGTGAGCGTGGTGGTGATGGTCGAGGCCGGCGACAGCAGCGACGTCGGCATGGCCTCGATGCCGCCGATGACCATACGCACGGCGAGCGTCTCGCCAAAGGCGCGGGTCATGCCAAGGATGACAGCAGTCATGAGCGACGGCATGGCGGACTTGAGCACCACGTGCCAAATGGTCTGCCAGCGGGTGTAGCCCAGCGCGAGCGAGCCCTGGCGGTAGCTGTCGGGCACGGCGCGCAGACCATCGACCGAAAGGGTGGTCATGGTCGGCAGGATCATGACGGCTAGCACGATGGCGCCGGGCAAGATGCCCAGGCCTGTGCTCACGTGGAAAACGCTCTTCATAAGGCCGACGACCACGTGAAAGCCGATCAGGCCAAAGACGACTGAGGGAATGCCGGTCAAAAGCTCAATAAGCGGCTGAAAGATCTTGGAACCAAACTTAGGTCGAATCTCGACCGCAAAGATGGCAGAGCCGATGGCGATGGGCAGCGCGATGAGCGTGGAGAGCACCATGACCGCAAACGAGGTGACGATCAGGGGCAGGGCGCCGGTATAGGGCAGGCCGTTTTTAGCCGTGTTGGCCAGGTCCCACTTGGTGCCGGTAAAGAACTCGACGACCGAAACGCCGTCCTTGAGAAAAGCCGAGAGGCCCTTTTGGGCGACCATAAAGATGAGCGCGGCAACGACAAGCGTCACGAGCGCTACGCACGCACCCGTGACGCCCAGGCCCACGTTCTCAAGGTCGCGCTTTGGCAGTTGCTTTGCCATTGCAAACCTTTCCGGGGCGATTACTTATTTAGCAGAAACCTTGCCGCTGGCGTCCTTGACGACCTTCATGGCAGAGACGGGGATAAAGCCCTGCTCCTCGACGAGCTTGCCCTGGACGTCGTCGGAAAGCATGAACTCCAGGAAAGCCTTGGTGGCGTCGTCGGCGTCCTTTGCGCAGTACATGTGCTCGGTAGCCCAGATCTTAAAGGAGTCGTCGGTGACGTTTGCGCTCTTGGGCTCCACGCCCTCGACCTTGACGGCGTTGAACTTGGAGTCGTCGAAGTGTGAGAAGTCGAGGTAGGAGATGGCGTTGTCGGTGCTGGCCATCTGAGTCTGGACATCGCCGGACTTGTCGAGCTCGGCGTCGCCCTTAAAGTCGACGGCCTCGTCACCAAAGACGGCGGCCTCGAAGGTGGCACGGGTGCCGGAGCCGGCCTTGCGGTTGAGAACGACGATGGTGGCGTCGTCACCGCCGACCTCCTTCCAGTTGGTAATCTGGCCGGAGAAGATGCCCTTGAGCTGCTCAAGGGACAGGTCGTCGACCGTCACGTTCTTGGAGACGACGGGACCCATGCCCACAACGGCGACCTCGTGGTCGACGAGGTTCTTGACCTGGTCGGCCTCGAGCTTGGTCTCGGCGAAGACGTCGGAGTTACCGATGGTAACGGTACCGGCGGCGACAGCGGTCAGGCCCTTGCCCGAACCGTTGCCCGAACCGGAGACGGAGACGTCCGGGTTGGCGTCCATGAACTTCTCGGCAGCGGCCTCGACGAGAGCCTGGAACGAGGAGGCACCGTCATAGGTCACCTCGCCGGAGACGGACTCGGCAGCAGCGGCGCTACCCTTGTCGGCGGCGTCGGATGCGCCTGCGCCACCGCAACCAACGAGACCGAGACCGACGATACTGGCAAGACCACCAGCGAGGCCGAGGAACTGACGACGAGAATAAGCCTGATCGAGCATGATCTTCCTTTCATACATGCGAATCGCGGGCACCCTGCCCGCTTTGCTGTTTGGAAAGATACGGCCCCGACCGGGCAGCGCTCGCGCCAACTGCGGTTTCTTACGGGCATCTGATAGACCCTTACCGCAAACGCGGCTCGGCTTTACAAACGAATAACAAATTCACCACCAAGCATGACCCGCCTTTTACACCAATAAAAACGAAGTTGCGGTGAAATAGTTCCTGTTTGGCCATCAAATGGCCCATTCTAGGAACTATTCCACCGCAACTTAGATTGGAAAACCGCGTAATCTTAAAGTTCGAGCTCGTTGAGGCGCAGGATTGCCACGATGTAAATCTTGAGCGCTTGCTTGAGCTGTTCCTCGTTGGCGCACTCGTTGGGGCCGTGCATCTGGCCGCCCCATGCGGGCAGCTCCAGGCCGGTTTCCTCGGGGCCAAATGAGACGGCGCGGGCAAAGTTGCGTGCGTACGTGCCACCGCCCATGGCGAAGGGCTCGGCGTGCTTACCCGTAAACTCGTTATAAGTGTCAATCAGCGCCTTCACGGCCGGATCGTCAGCAGAGACCGAGAACGGCACCTTGGTACGACCCACGCGATACGTCACACCAAAGCGGCCCACGAGCGGCTCGAGCTGCTCGCAGATGGTATCGGCGCTCGTGCTGTCGGGGAAACGCACGTCGATGACCTGCTCAATGTGGCCATCCGCCACGCGGATGACGCCGGGGTTGCAGGTGAGCGGGCCAAACGCGGGGCTCGTCGCGTCGATACCCAGGCCGCGGCCATAGGCGTCCGCATGCACAAAGGCCAGAAACTTGACAAACTCGTGCTCGGCAGGCGTCAGCAGGCGCTCGTCGCGCGCACCAAACGCGTCCTCGGCCTCGCGCAGATACGCTACGATGAGGCTGACGGCATTGATCGTTCCCTCGGGCATCGAGGCGTGACCGCCAATGCCGTGGGCGAAAATCTGCGCATGGCCGTTATCCAGCTTCGTGATCTCCAGGCGGTCGGCGTTCTCAACGGGCGCCGGCAGCTCATCGGCGGCAATCGCGAGCTCGCAGATAGACTGCGACGGAATGGCGTTGCTCGCCTCGGCACCGCTCCAGGACACAATGCGCCCGCCGTCGATCTTGGGGCTCACAAACGTCGCCCCAAACTGGCCCTTCTCGGCATTACAGACCGGGAACTCGGCATCGGGCGTAAATAGAAAGTCGGGGTCTGCGTGGTTCTCCAGATAATGGTGAACGTCGGACATGCCCACTTCCTCATCGCAGCCCAGCAGCGCACGGAAGGTATAGCGCGGCACAATGCCGTGCTTGAGCAGGTAGGCGCCGGCATAGAGCGACAACACCGCCGGACCCTTGTCGTCGATCACGCCACGGCCGAGCAGCCAGCCCTCGCGGCGCTCCATCGCAAACGGGTCGGTGTTCCAACCGGGGCCAGCGGGTACCACGTCCACATGGCAGATGGTCGCGAGCTGCTTATCGCCGCGGCCCGGAATATCGGCGATGCCCACAAAGCCCTCGTCGTCGCTCGTCTGGTAGCCGAGCTTTTGCGCGATGCCGAGCGCGCAATCGAGTGCGTCACGGACCGGGCGGCCAAACGGCGCGCCGGGCTCCGCATCAGCAGAAACTGCCACGGACGGATAACTCACCAGCTGCTCGATATCGGCGACGACATCCTCCCAGACCTCGTCGACATACTCGGCAACGCTCTGCTCCACCTGATTCATGGACGACCTCCTTAGCAATGAGCGGCGAGCGTGCCCGCCCCTCACATTACGTCATTAGATAGCGAAAAGTTTAGCAAGCTCGGCCACCGAGTGCACCACCGCATCGGCGCCCGCGGCCTCGTGCTCCCCCGGCGCCGCCGCGCCCGAATAGATGCCGATGCACGGCACGCCCATCGCGTGCGCACCCTCCACATCGTTGAAGCGATCGCCGATCATCACGGCCTCGTCCGCGGTCGCACCCAGGGCCGCCAGGGCATCGCGGACCGAATCGGCCTTGGTCTCGCGCCCCTGCGGCGGATTCATGCCAACCACCGCCTCAAACTGAGAAAGCCCGAGCTCACGTACCATATCGATGCACTTTGCCTCCATGCGCGACGTCGCCACGGCCATGCGCTTGCCCCGGGCGGCCAACCCATCCAGAAACTCGGGGACCCCGTCGAACACGGGATACTCCTCCGGTCCCAGCTCATCAAAAAAAGCACGGTACTCGTCGGCCACCACAAGCGACTCCTCGCGGGAAAAGCCGTAAAAGTCGTGAAAGCTCTTCCACAGGGGCGGCCCGATCATGCGGCGCAGATCACCCATCTGCGCCTCCGAAAACCCGCGCGCAGCCAGCGTCTTGCACGTCGAGGTCATCACCGCCCGGCCCGTATCTGCCACCGTGCCGTCAAAATCGAACAGCACGACCGGCCGTTTGCCTATCTCCAACGCCTCCATCGGCATTCCTCTTCCCCAGTTGACGATTTCCACACCGACACTTCAAACTATTGACTATTCAACAATTGAACCTAGTAATGTGGAACGACTCAACTATACTTGTCGCACTTTGCTCTCAGAAGGCGGCGCGCAAGCGCCCCAACGAAAGGTGCAATTATGTCTTTTGCCATCATAACCGACTCCACGTCGGACATCTCCCCCGCCCGCGCCCAAGAGCTCGGCATTTACGTGATTCCGCTGCATGTGATTATCGAGGGCGAGGACCTGCTCGACCAGGTGCAAATTACCGCCCAGGAGTACGTCGCGCGCATGGCCGGCTCCGAGCAGCTGCCGCACACCTCGCAGCCAAGCGCCGGCGAGTTCAAGGCGCTCTTTGATCGCGTGCTCGCCGACGGCCACGACAGCGCCATCTTTATCTCGCTGTGCAGCGAGTGGTCTGCCTGCTACGCCAACGCGTGCCAGGTTGCCGATACCCACGAGCTCGACGTGCGCTGCATCGACTCGCGCCCCGGGCGCTTTTT
>URWQ01000116.1 GCA_900551635.1 uncultured Collinsella sp.
GATAAGCGGAGTAAACATCGAGGGCTCCTAATGGCTGGAATAGCAGGTGGTGCGGGCGGCGCGGAAGCGGCAGTGCTCGCGCATGCGGCAGATATCGCAGGTGGGGCGGCTCTGGGCGTCGTGGACTTCGCCGTCGAACAGGCCGATCACCGCGGTCACGCTCTTGGTGGGCATGAGCAGGCTGGTCGGCGTGACGGTAAGCCCGATGAGCCGCGTGGCGTTGAGCGCATTGACGATCGAGCGCTGGGCCGAGAGCGGGCAGTCGCCGTAGCCGGGGCTAAAGCGCCAGTTGCCGGCGAGTCCGTGTGCGGCGGCGTCCCTCTTGACCCGCTGGCGATGCCACGTAAGCGGAGCACGCGGCGTCGAGCACGGCGCCCTCCAGGGGATGTTGGGCTCCCGTGGTGCGCAGGCGACGCTCGGCGTCCATGCCGAGGGTGCATGCCATGAGCGCGGCAAAGCGGGCATCTTTGAGATGTCGATAGATATCGCGACCTCGCAGCTCAACGTTGGTGCCGACCAAGCGAATGCAAGGCTCACTTTGTTCGTCCACGCCCGTGGCATCGACGGCAAACACGCGGCGCACGCCACGGGGCTCAATGTCAAGTTCCAGACGCTCGACCACAAGCTCAATACGTCGTGACAGCTCGGGCTCGATCTGCTGGCCGCCGTAACCCAGATACCGCAGCATCTCGGCACGGTCGACACGGGGATGGTGCGCAGCATCGACACGGTAAAGCGCCGGCGACGCAAGGTCGGCCGGCACTTCGACAGCGGTTGTATCGATGTGCGGTTTTTCCATTACCCCAGGCGCTCCATAATGGTCGCGGCGATCGCAGGACGGTTCATAGTGTACAGGTGCAGGCCGTCGGCGCCGTACTCCTTGAGGTCGCAAAGCTGGCGGGCGGCATAATCTACACCGGCTGCCTGCAGGCTCTCGGGGTCGTTCTCGTACTTGGCGAGAATCTTGATGACGGGGGAGGGCAGCGACGCGCCGCACATAAAGACCATGCGGCTGATCTGCGACTTGCCCATAAACGGCATGATGCCCGCGGTAATGGGCACGGTGATGCCGGCCTTGTCGGCAAGCTCGCGAAAACGGTAGAAGCACTCGTTATCAAAGAAGAGCTGTGTCACAAAGAAGCTCGCGCCGGCGTCCTGTTTTTGCTTGAGGTGTTCGACCGAGAGGTTGAGATCCTCACAGGCAATGTGGCCCTCGGGGTAGGCTGCGGCGCCCACGCAAAAGCCGGCGTCGACGAGCTCGGGAATGAGGTCGCGGGCGTAGGCGTAGTCGGAGGCGGGCTTGTCGTCCTCGGTCGCGCCGGCAGGGAGATCGCCACGCAGGGCCAGAATGTTTTCAACGCCGGCGGTGCGATACTCGTCGATCTTGGCGGCGATGTCGGCGTGGGTGCGGCCCACGCAGGTGAGGTGTGCCACCGAGGGCGTGTCGAATTCGCTCGAAATCATATGCGCGATGGGGGCGGTGGTGGCGGTGGTGGCACCGTTGCCCGAGCCGCCGGCCGAGCAGGTGACCGAGACAAAGCTCGGCGAAAGCTTGCACAGATTGCCTGCCACTTCGCGAGCCGTGTCGAGGGTGAGCTCGCCCTTGGGCGGGAACATCTCAAACGAAACGGGCGCGGTGCCCTGGGATGCTGCCTGCTTAAAAACCTCGTCGACGCGCATATCGTGCTCCTCTAGATACGTAATAGTGTGATGTGTTGTAAGGATTCTACAGCACCACTGTGTCACGGTGGAGTTTCACTCGTTATTCGGGTATACCAATCAAAGATGCCTTGCTATCGGCTTTCTCTATAACAGAGCGGCTAATCTAGGCACGGACTATAAAGACTGGTATCTGATGCAAAATACCAGTTAATAGAGCCCCATCCCAAATTGACCGCCCTTAAACCATGGGGAGAGGTCTGCAATTTATGCAGTTGATTGGCTGTTGAGGGTGGCAACGCCGCCTCGATAGGGTAACCTCATTGATTGGTTTCGCGACAGCAACATAACGGTAATGTCGCGGAAACACGGCGAGTCTAAGCTATGACTCGTTCGTTAGTAATCAACACCGCTTCTCACGCGGTGCCGATACGAAGGGAGTTCCGTATGGCCGATCTTACTGACCGCTTCGGGACCATGGTGTTCTCTGAGGAAGTCATGAAGGACTACCTCCCCAAGGACATTTGGAAGCGCCTTGCTGCAACCCTCGAGGGCGGCGAGCCGCTCGACCTGGACGTGGCCAACGCCGTTGCCCACGCCATGAAGGTCTGGGCCATCTCCAAGGGCGCGACGCACTACGCGCATTGGTTCCAGCCGCTTTCGGGCATTACTTCCGAGAAGCACGACAGCTTCCTGGAGCCCAACCACGACGGCACCGCCATTACCAAGTTTACGGGCAAGAACCTCATCCAGGGCGAGCCCGATGCCTCGAGCTTCCCCAACGGCGGCCTGCGCGCCACCTTCGAGGCCCGTGGCTACACCGCCTGGGATCCCACCAGCCCCGCCTTTATCAAGGACGATGTCCTGTGCATCCCCACGGCTTTCTGCTCCTACACGGGCGAGGCCCTGGACAAGAAGACCCCGCTGCTGCGTTCCATGACCGCGCTCTCGCGTGAGTCCAAGCGCGTTTTGGCGCTGTTCGGTAAGACCCCCAAGAAGGTCGTTCCTTCCGTGGGCGACGAGCAGGAGTACTTCCTGATCAAGAAGGACGCCTACCGCAAGCGCAAGGACCTGGTCATTACCGGCCGCACCCTCTTTGGCGCCGCTCCCTGCAAGGGCCAGGAGCTCGAGGAGCACTACTTTGGCGCTATCCGCCCCACCGTCTCGGCCTATATGAAGGATCTGGACGATGAGCTGTGGGCGCTTGGCATTCCCGCCAAGACCAAGCACAACGAGGTTGCTCCCTGCCAGCATGAGCTCGCCCCCGTCTATGGCGAAGTCAACGAGGCCATCGACCAGAATCTGGTCATGATGGAGAAGATGAAGCTCATTGCCTCCCGCCACGACTTGGTCTGCCTGCTGCACGAGAAGCCCTTCGAGGGCATCAACGGCTCGGGCAAGCACAACAACTGGTCGCTTGGCACCGAGTCCGAGAACCTGCTCGATCCGGGCGACACTCCGCTCGACAACCTGCAGTTCATCGTCTTCCTCACCGCGGTAATCGAGGCCGTCGATAACTATCAGGAGCTCCTGCGTGCCTCCGTTGCCTCGGCCGGTAACGACCATCGTCTGGGCGCCAACGAGGCTCCTCCGGCGATTATGTCCATCTTCCTGGGCGACCAGCTTACCGAGGTCGTCGAGAAGATCATCGATGGCAAGGCTTCCGTCCATGCCACGCGCGGCGTGCTCGACTTGGGCGCCGATACCCTGCCCAAGCTGATGCAGGACAACACCGACCGCAACCGCACCTCCCCGTTTGCCTTCACCGGCAATAAGTTCGAGTTCCGTGCCTGCGGCTCCGAGCAGAACGTCTCCGACTCCAACCTGGTGCTCGATGCCGCCGTGGCCAAGTCGCTCAAGTCCTTCGCCGACGCACTCGAGGGTACGCCCGAGGATGAGTTCCAGGACGCTGCGCTCGAGTACTGCAAGAAGGTCCTGACCGACCACCAGCGCATCCTCTTTTCCGGCGATGGCTACTCCGACGAGTGGCCCGTCGAGGCCGAGAAGCGCGGCCTTGCCAACAACAAGACCACGGCCGACGCCCTGCCCGCCTTTGTTTCCGATAAGGCCATCGCGCTCTTTGAGGAGACGGGTGTCCTGACCAAGGCCGAGGCCCAGTGCCGCTACGACTGCAAGCTCGAGAAGTACAACAAGCTCATGAACATCGAGGCTACCACGATGGTTCGCGAGGCGCGTCGTACCTATCGCCCGGTCATTACCGCCTATGCCACCAAGGTCGCTAAGGGCCTTGAGACTATTCGTGCCGCCGGCGCCGAGGCCGCCATGCAGTGTGAGCAGAACACGCTCAACAAGCTCTGCAACGGCATCACCACCATCAACGACTCCATCAAGGCGCTCGACGCCGTGCATCAGAAGGCTGAGGCCCTCGATGGCCAGGAGCAGGCCAACGTGTACGCGCACGAGGTCGTTCCCGCTATGGATACGCTGCGCGCCGCCGTGGATGCCATGGAGGAGATCGTGGCTGCCGACTACTGGCCGGTCCCGACTTACGACGACATCCTGTTCTACGTGTAGAGCGTAACTGACATATCGTCACGGTATTGAGCCGGGGTCCGCATCATGCGGGCCCCGGTTTTTGTTTGCGAAGGGCGCTTTGAAGCCCGTTTTGCCGCCGATATGCCTAGGTATAAAGGGTTGTGGACAAAAAACGTCAAATATGAGTACTGTCACAAGTCCTGTAGCATTATTTATTTGCAAAATATGTAGTGTTACGCAACATATGTACAAGTACTTAGCCGATAAACGTCTGTAATTCTTCCGCCGTAGGACGCCCGACGTCTAAATCGACTTCTAAAGGCATGAAATCGCTGTTACTAAAATGGTAACAGTACTCATATTTGCTATTTTTGCCCACTGGCTTTGCGATGATGCCGTGATCCGCACCCTGCCGGGTTCGAATCACGGCACATGGGTAGCAAAAAGCCCGCCACCGCGAGGGCAACGGGCTCCTCAGTTTAAATGGTGCTCCCAGCGGGATGTCCGCGTGCGGCTGACGCCGCCCGCTTTCGCCGCGTCGCTTCGCTCCTGGTAGCGCGCAGAGTCGTGGTGTAAGAAGCAAGGGAGGGCCATCGCCTAGAATCGTCAGTGCCTAGATATTCGACGAAAGGAAAGACGATGGCCCACAGCGACATTCTATCCCAGCCGGACCGGGGGCTCGGCCTCGACCGGCCCCAGACCGAGGCCCTGCTCGCGCTGTTCTCGCGGTGCGACGACCTGAGGGAGTTCGGCAGGGAGGTGATCCAGTCCGTGGTCAACGCCCTGATGGACTCCCAGGCGCAGGAGGCCTGCGGCGCGCCCCGCGGCTCCAGGTCGCCCGAGCGCGTCAACAGCAGGAACGGCTACCGCGAGAGGTCCCTGTCGACCTCCCTCGGCGACCTCGAGCTGCGGGTCCCCAAGCTGCGCGAGGGGACCTACTTCCCCGAGGGCATACTCGAGCGCTACACGCGCGTCCAGGCGTCCATGGTCGCGCTCGTGCGCGAGATGTACGTCGCTGGCGTGAGCACCCGCAAGGTCGGGCTCGTCGCCGAGGAGCTCGGCGTCTCGTCGCTGTCCAGCTCCGAGGTGTCGGCGCTGTGCGCCGGGCTGGACGAGGAGGCCGAGGCGTTCAGGACCCGGCCGATCGAGGGCGAGCACCCCTACGTGTGGCTCGACGCGACCTACATGAAGTGCAGGACCGGCGGGCGCTACGCGAGCGTCGCGCTCGTCACGGCGATCGGCATGTCGTCCTCCGGGCACAAGGAGTTCCTCGGCTGCGCCTGCTTCGACAGCGAGAGCGAGGCCGCCTGGTCCGAGTTCCTCGGCTCCCTCAGGGACAGGGGCCTGCGCGGCGTGAGGCTCGCGGTGTCCGACGCCCACGCGGGGCTCGTCGCCGCCGTCTCCAGGGTCCTGCCGGGCTGCTCTTGGCAGCGGTGCCTGACGCACCTCCAGCGCGACATCAGGGGCCACGTCCACAGCCTCGCCGGCCAGGCGC
>URWQ01000117.1 GCA_900551635.1 uncultured Collinsella sp.
AGGCCTGCGGCTTGCTTGGCGAACGCGGCGATATCCGTTGCGGTAAGAAGCGGCGTGCGCTTCCACAAGTTGGTGCCATTGCCCTTGGTGTCGTTAACTCGCTCCCAGCCGCAGTTGGATGGAATGAGCTTAAGCGAAATAGCTTCATCGAGTTGTTGTTGCGTTCGCTCGCAGGGCTTAAACACTGCAAAGGAGCCGCACATCTCGTAGCACGCCATGAGTAACTGGTTGCGTGAGACCTGCGTGGCAAGGCTGAGCAGCGTAAACTCCGGTGAAGTGACATCAAACCCATGCTCAGTCTGCCTAAACGACCCAGGAGGCGGCTCTTGGGTTAGCAGACGGCTATGAAATAGCTTTCCGTTCGCGCGCTGTTTCCTTTCGCTCACGAATCTCCAAACTGGTGTGCCGAGCAAGTCTTTAAATACCGGTTGTTTTGAGTAATGCACCAAGCGATGGTCATGGTCGGGCGGCAGGATTGCCGGATAGAGTCCCAGTATCTGGGGCGGGATGCGATAGTACTGAAAAGCCGTGGGTCCGCAGGCAAGAAATGACATAGCGATCCGATCGTTTGAGCGTTGTTTGGGCTAGAAAAGCTATCCGTTTCGGAAGTGCGGTGAAAACGACAAAAAGGTCAGGCACAAGCGGTATTTAAGCCAACTTTATCAGGGGTTTTGTTGAAATAAAAGGACTTGTGCTCGGGGGTAAGCAATTTTTCCCCGCACTTCCGAAAACGCGGTTGATCTGGTTCTTGCTAAAACGATTTAGCAGCGTCGGTTAAGGTGTGGGTTTGCCACCGGGCGAACACTTTTAGCGCTTGGGGCTTTATTTTTTGGGCCTCGGAGGGCGGATTTCGCGCTTTTGGTAATGAAATGGGTGCGTGCCATGTCGTGCGGTAGGCATCGGTGCACAGAAAAAGGGCCCGGAAGGCAATGCCTTCCGGGCCCTTTGCAATGCAAATTTGCTTGCAAGTACGATTTAGCGCACCTGAGCGACGTAAGCGACGTTGGTCGAGGAGACCTTATCCTCGAGCTGGACGCTCATGCGGGGATCGCCAGCGGTAGCGACGGTCAGATCGCCGGCCTTGACGTAGCCGAGCTCCTTAGCGGTCTCGATCGCCTTGACGATCGTGCCGTTGACGGTGCCCTGGGTAATCTCGGCCTGGTGCGGGATAACGCCCCAGTACATAATCATCTGCTGGACGGCCCACTCGTGGCGGGAGAACGCGCAGATCGGCATGTTGGGACGGAAGTGCGAGATCAGGCGAGCGGTACGACCGGTGGTCGTCGGCACGGTGATGCACTTGGCGCCAACGGTGGTAGCCATGTTCACAGCGGACATACCCACAACGTTGTTGACGACGCGGGTGCCATGAGCGTTGGCCGGAACCTCGAGCGGAGCGTGGGCCGGAAGGTACTTCTCGGTCTCGAGAGCAATGCTGGCCTGCATCTTGACGGCCTCGACCGGGTACTTACCGGCAGCGGACTCGCCAGAGAGCATAACGGCGTCGGTGCCGTCGTAAATGGCGTTAGCAACGTCGGCAACCTCGGCGCGCGTCGGGCGCGGGTTCTGCTGCATGGAGTCGAGCATCTGCGTAGCGGTGATAACGGGCTTGTAGGCCGCGTTGCACTTGGCGATGATCTCCTTCTGGATGTGCGGAACGAGCTCGGGCTTGATCTCGATGCCCAGGTCGCCACGGGCGACCATGATGCCGTCGGAAGCCTCGAGGATCTCGTCGAAGTTCTCGACGCCCAGGGCGCACTCGATCTTCGGGAAGATCGTCACGTGCTCGCCACCGTTCTCGCGGCAAAGCTCGCGGATGCCGCGGACGGACTCGCCGTCACGGATGAAGGAAGCGGCGATGTAGTCGATGTTCTCGGTCAGGCCAAAGAGGATGTCCTGACGATCGCGCTCGGTGATGGCGGGCAGCGAGATGTTGACGTTGGGCATGTTGACGCCCTTGCGCTCGCCGATCAAGCCGTCGTTCTTAACGACGCAGGTCATGTCCTGGCCGCTGACGGACTCGACCTCGAGGGCAACCAGGCCGTCATCGATCAGGATGAGGGAGCCCTTCTCGACCTCGGAGGGCAGAGCCAGGTAGTCGAGGGAGATGTGCTCAGCGGTGCCGTGGAAATCCTCGGACGTGGGCTGGGCGGTGACGACGATCTTATCGCCGGTCTTGACGGCAACCTTCTTGCCATCGACCAGAAGGCCGGTGCGGACCTCGGGGCCCTTGGTGTCGAGCAGGATGCCGACGGGCAGACCGAGCTCCTTGGAAATACGACGGACGCGCTCGATGCGACCGTGGTGCTCGTCGTAGGATCCGTGCGAGAAGTTAAAACGGGCGACGTTCATGCCCGCCTTGATCATCTCGCGGATGGTCTCGTCGCTATCGCAGGCGGGACCCATGGTGCATACAATCTTGGTGCGCTTGTACATTCAGACCTCCATCTGACATCGTCTTGCGCTGATAGATAAACCATAAGAAATAAAACTGAGATGATTATAACGAAATGCCGACCGAATACCCCAAAAAATCGACCGTATGCCGAATTAGAAGTTCATTTTTTGCGAATAAACGGTATATGCAAAAACTTTACCAACCGTTCTAACCGCTGCTATCTGGGCGATATTTCAGTTTGATGATGCACCGAAGAAAAAACGTTTTATCAATGTCGAACATCATACGGTCTGCATCGTTGCACTCGAGCCGTGTTTCCAATTGGAATGTTTTGGCTAGACGCGCCGCTTTGGGGTATCATAGCTCCACTATCAACTGCCGCTCAGCACGGCAGCCTTGATGAGCCCTTGCCCTTCTCCTGGGAATTATGATCGGGCATCAATCTGCTGAGTGGCCCGAATCCCAGGAGGGGACTCTATATGCAAAAGGAATACCTGTCCGCCGCGGCGGAGGTACTCAGCGACCAAGGTGTCGATGAGAACCTCGGCCTGAGCAACGACGAGGCGTCGTCGCGCCTCGCCAAGACAGGCCCTAACAAGCTCGAGGAAGCCGAGAAGACCCCGTTGTGGAAGCGCTTCTTTGAGCAGATGGCCGACCCCATGGTCATCATGCTGATCGTTGCCGCCGTCATCAGCGCGCTCACGGGCATGGTCAAGGGCGAGGCGGACTTTGCCGATGTCGCCATCATCATGTTCGTCGTTATCGTCAACTCGGTGCTGGGCGTGGTCCAGGAGGCTAAAAGCGAGGAAGCTCTCGAGGCATTGCAGGAGATGAGCGCCGCGCAGTCCAAGGTTCTGCGCGACGGCAAGCTCGTGCATCTGCCGAGCGCCGAGCTCGTGCCTGGCGATGTGATCATGCTTGAGGCGGGCGACTCCGTCCCGGCCGACTGCCGCGTGCTCGAGAGCGCCACGATGAAGATCGAGGAGGCCGCCCTTACCGGCGAGTCCGTGCCCGTCGAGAAGCATGCGAACGTGATCGAGCTCGCCGCCGGCACCGACGACGTGCCGCTCGGCGACCGCAAGAACATGTGCTACATGGGTTCCACCGTGGTATACGGCCGCGGCCGCGCCGTCGTGGTCGGCACCGGCATGAACACCGAGATGGGTAAGATCGCCGGCGCCCTGGCCGAGGCCAAGGAAGAGCTCACGCCGCTGCAGGTGAAGCTTGCCGAGCTCAGCCGCATCCTCACCATCATGGTTATCGTCATCTGCGTCGTCATCTTTGGCGTCGACATCATCCGCCACGGCGTGGGCAACGTTCTCACCGATCCGACCGCGCTGCTCGACACCTTTATGGTCGCTGTATCGCTTGCCGTCGCCGCCATCCCCGAGGGCCTGGTTGCCGTCGTGACTATCGTGCTTTCGCTCGGCGTGACCAAAATGGCCAAGCGCCAGGCGATTATCCGCAAGCTCTCTGCCGTCGAGACCCTTGGCTGCACGCAGACCATCTGCTCCGACAAGACCGGTACCCTTACCCAAAACAAGATGACCGTCGTCAAGCACGAGCTCGCTGCGCCTAAGGAGAAGTTCCTGGCCGGCATGGCGCTGTGCTCCGACGCCCAGTGGGATGAGGACTTGGGCGAGGCCGTGGGCGAGCCGACTGAGTGCGCGCTCGTCAACGACGCCGGCAAGGCGGGCCTCACTGGCCTGACTGCCGAGCACCCGCGCGTGGGCGAGGCCCCGTTCGACTCGGGCCGCAAGATGATGTCCGTGGTCGTCGAGACCCTTGACGGCGAGTATGAGCAGTACACCAAGGGCGCGCCCGACGTGGTGATCGGCCTGTGCACCCATATCTACGACGGCGATAAGGTCGTCCCCCTGACCGAGGAGCGTCGTGCCGAGCTCGTGGCCGCCAACAAGGCCATGGCCGACGAGGCCCTGCGCGTACTGGCGCTGGCAAGCCGCACCTACACCGAGGTCCCGGACGACTGCAGCCCCGCCGCGCTCGAGCACGACCTGGTCTTCTGCGGCCTGTCCGGCATGATTGACCCGGTTCGCCCCGAGGTCGCCGACGCCATCCGCGAGGCGCACGACGCCGGTATCCGCACCGTCATGATCACGGGCGACCACATCGACACCGCCGTGGCCATCGCCAAGCAGCTGGGCATCGTCACCGATCGCAGCCAGGCCATCACCGGTGCCGACCTCGATCGCATGAGTGACGAGGAACTCGACGCGCACATCGAGGACTACGGCGTGTACGCCCGCGTCCAGCCCGAGCACAAGACACGCATCGTCGAGGCTTGGAAGTCGCGCGACCAGATCGTGGCCATGACGGGCGACGGCGTCAACGACGCTCCGTCCATCAAGCGCGCCGACATCGGCGTTGGCATGGGCATCACCGGCACCGACGTCACCAAGAACGTCGCCGACATGGTGCTTGCCGATGACAACTTCGCCACCATCATCGGTGCCTGCGAAGAGGGTCGTCGCATCTACGACAACATCCGCAAGGTCATTCAGTTCCTGCTTTCGGCCAACCTTGCCGAGGTCTTCTCGGTATTCATCGCCACGCTTATCGGCTTTACCATCTTCCAGCCGGTGCAGCTGCTGTGGGTGAACCTGGTCACCGACTGTTTCCCCGCGCTCGCGCTGGGCATGGAGGACGCCGAGGGCGACATCATGAAGCGCAAGCCGCGCAACGCCAAGGACGGTGTCTTTGCCGGACATATGGGTCTGGACTGCGTGGTCCAGGGCCTAATCATCACCGTGCTGGTGCTGGCGAGCTTCTTTGTGGGCGTGTACTTTGACATGGGCTACATCCACATCGCCGATATGATTGCCGGCAATGCCGACGAGGAAGGCGTGATGATGGCGTTCATCACGCTCAACATGGTCGAGATTTTCCACTGCTTCAATATGCGCAGCCGTCGTGCGTCGCTGTTCACCATGAAGAAGCAGAACAAGTGGCTGTGGGCTTCCGCCGCGCTGGCACTGGTGCTGACGGTGATCGTGACCGTGCAGCCGACGCTTGCCGAGATGTTCTTTGGCCCTGTGACGCTTGAGCTCAAGGGCGTTCTTGCCGCGCTGGGCCTGGCCTTCCTGATCATCCCGCTGATGGAGATCTACAAGGCGATCATGCGCGCGGTCGAAAAAGAGTAGGTCGAAAGGCCATCCCTCCCACCGGCCCGACCGCCTGCGGGGTTTCTTCTTCGCTGGTCCTCGCGCTTCGCGCTGCGGGATCGCTC
>URWQ01000118.1 GCA_900551635.1 uncultured Collinsella sp.
TCGCCCTCTGGAAGGGCGCCAAGCCCGGCGAGCCCGCATGGGACTGCCCCTGGGGCAAAGGCCGCCCGGGCTGGCATATAGAGTGCAGCGCCATGAGTATGGAACTGCTGGGCCCCACCTTCGACATTCACGCGGGCGGGCAGGATCTCATATTCCCGCACCATGAAAACGAGATAGCCCAGAGCGAGGCGGCCACAGGCAAGCCCTTCGCAAGGTACTGGATGCATAACGGCTATATAAATGTAGATAATCAGAAGATGTCCAAGTCCCTTGGCAACTTCCGCCTGGTGCGGGACATAGCTCAGGAATTCGACCTTGAGGCCGTCCGATTGTTCCTGCTCTCCGCCCAGTACAGGAACCCCATCAATTTCACCCGTGAGCTTGTCGAGCAGGCCAACACCGCCCTCACCCGTATCCGCACCGCCCGGGAACGCCTTGCCGAAGCTAAGGAAGGCCCCGCTACCGCAGAGGACGAGAGCTTCATCGCCTCCCTTGCGGAGCATGAAAAGAGGTTCTGCGACGCCATGGACGACGACCTGAACACCGCAGACGCGCTGGGCGCAATGTTCGACTACGCCCGGGCTGTCAACACCTTCGTAACAGAGCCCAGAAGTAAGGAAGCGCTGGAAAGGGCGGCAAAGCTCTTTGACGATATGACCAACGTGCTGGGCATACTCCAGCATAAAGAGGCGGAGGAATTCCCCAAAGAGGCGGTCGCTCTGCTAAACGAGCGCGCAGAAGCCCGCAAGGCCAAGAACTGGGCCGAGGCCGACGCCATCCGCGACCAGCTCAAGGACCTGGGCCTCACCATTGAGGATACGGCCGCGGGCACTCGTATTAAGAGTCTCTAGTATTTGTCGACCGTTCGAGGTGCGGCAGATTGCCTTGAAAGAGGAGGGCATAGACCTGGTGGTCATGCCCGACGATTGAAAGGCAAGGTGCCGTGGCTCGGACGGTCGATTCTTGTTCGTTATTTATTAAAGGAGGCCGTCCTATGGCCGACAATCGCAAGCGTGTGGCTCGTGGAGGCAAGCAGGCTGCTTCTGGCTCGCGTCCGATTCGCCGCAATGATCGCGCTGCCGCTCCCAAGGGCCAGCGCGATCGCACCCAGGCCGCACGTCCGCAGCGCGATCGCAACCGCGACGCTGTCCAGGCTCCCAAGGGCGAGTTTATCGAAGGTCGTCGTGCTGCCGCCGAGGCGCTACGCACTGGTTTTCCCATCAAGTGCGCGCTCATTGCCGAGGGCGGGGAGCGCGATGCCGCCTTGTCGCGCCTGGTCGATGACCTCAACGCCGCGGGCGTCCGCATTAAGTTCGTTCCACGCGCGCAACTCGATGCGCTGTCGAGCCATGGTGCTCACCAGGGCATTGCGCTCGAGGTTGGCAACTTCCCCTATGCCGATGTCGCCGATATTCTCGACCGCGCAGGCGACGGTCCGGCGCTTGTCGTCGTGCTCGACCATGTGACCGACGACGGCAACTTTGGCGCCATTGTGCGCTCCGCCGAGGTCGTGGGCGCGGCCGGCGTCGTCATCGCCAACAAGCGTGCCGCCGGCGTGACCGTGGGCAGCTACAAGACCTCGGCCGGTGCTGTCATGCATCTGCCTATCGCGCAGGTTCCCAATATTGCCCGTGCACTCGATGACCTCAAGGCCGCTGGTTTTTGGGTGGGCGGCGCCTCCGAGCACGCCGAGGGCAGCTGCTGGGATGCTCCCTTCGAGGGCCGCGTGGCGCTCGTCATGGGCTCCGAGGGCGACGGCATCTCGCGCCTGGTGCTCGAGAAATGCGACTTTTTGACCAAGCTTCCCCAGCGCGGCATGACCGAGAGCCTCAATGTTGCCCAGGCGACCACGGCGCTGTGCTTTGAGTGGCTGCGCCGCAACGTCGGCGAGCTCATGGGGGAGGAGTAGCGCATGTCCAAAAAGAACCGTGCCAAGTCCAAGGCCAAGCGCTTTGGCGAGGGCTCGGCCAAGCCGATTGTTTCGGCCGCGACCTACGGCGTGGGCGGCAATGCGTTTGCGCAGGCCATCGCCGACCCGGTCTCGACGGTGCACTCCAATAAGCCCGAGCTGCTGGTGGTCGACGGCTACAACGTGATCCACTGCACGCCGCGCTACGAAAAGCTCGTGTACGACCATTCAGACGATCCGTATTCCAGCGACGTTCACGATATGGCACGCACCGCCCTCATCAACGACGTCGCCGCCTTTGCCCAGGGCCGCTACGAGGCCGTGATCGTGTTCGACGGCGCGGGCAATATCTCCAACGAGCGCCCCAACCTGCCGGCCCGCGGCGTGCGCATCGAGTTTTCGCCGACGGGCGTTTCTGCCGATACCGTGGTGCAAAAGCTCTGCATCGAGGCGCGCGAGGAAGGCCGCGCGTGCTCCGTGGTATCGAGCGACGGCACGATCCAGGCCGTCGTCATGGGCAAGGGCGTCACGCGCATCTCGAGCCGTATGCTGGTGGACGAGATCAAACAGATCGACAACGACGTGCACGAGGCCGAGGAGGCCCCGCAGATCAAGATGACCCTGGGCAGCCGTCTAAGCCCCGAGGCCCTGGCCAAGCTCAAAGCTCTGCGCGGGAGGTAGGGGAGTTGGCGGGGCATGCTGTCTCGCTAACTCCATTCAGCGATGTCGATCATTCTTTCGAGGCGCCATGTTAGCGCCTCTTTTAGATAAGGCAGTCTCGCTGTAAGAGCGTCGTTTTTGGATAGGATTTCGATTGCCTCGTCAACGAAACCCTCGAGTTTGTCGCCGTCAAACCAGCCCATGTCCTCGACGAGCAACATTTGTTTGGCGGGGCTTGAATGAAATTGTGCGCTGGTAAAACTGTGCTCTCCCGCCCTAAGCTCCTCTAGTGATATGTTGCACCAGAGTGATGAGCCCGAATCGAAGATAGGGGCAGGTCTGCAGGCTAGCGTGTTTACGTTTCGCACAAGGCCAAAGTTGCGCCAATGGCGATCATAGTTGGCAATGATGTCATCGCATACGATCATGCGGTCAAGGGCGTCTTTTATATCCGTCGCTCCAAGCTCCTCGCAGTTTGCTACATACCGTTCGTAATCGGTTAGTCGCTCGTCTGCATTTGCATGCTGGTTTACATAGAACGCAGGGACATACTCTTCTTCATCAGTTAAGAAGACATCGCATATGCTCAGGGCGGAAGTGCCCGTGCCCTCGAGCGAGTAAGGCACATAATCGCAAGCGTTTAGGATGCGACGGTGAAGTGCAGTCGCCACCAGCTCGTTATAAGGTTCCTGGTTTAGATGTGCACCTGCCTTGTGGAGGATTCGACGGTCATCCTCGCATGTCCAGTACTTTTGAAGATTGCCGTCCGAGGTGTTATCGGGCTTTGCGGCAGCTGCCTTGCCCTCTGGGGCGAAGGGCGCGATGCTGAGAGAGACGTCGTCAAAAGCATTATTGAAGAAATTGATATCTTCCCACGCGAGACCGGAGTCTTGGGGCCTAATCCAATACTGGTCGGATAAGGAGAGGCCAAGATTTCGCTGGACGAGTTCATCGGGAACATCGACTGCGGCTTCTGCAAGCAGGGAGGCTAGTCCAATGCGTGCGAGCGGGATACCGCGGCCGCGCCACCAGATGCGGAAGGAGTCGAGCGATATGGGGCTATTAGGGCCAAATACTCCAATAGGGGCGTGGGCGTAATCGACGTCGGCGCCGATGTGGGTGAAGTCTTTTCGCGATGTGCTGTAGACCAGTTGGGCTACTTCGTGCGTGCGGTTCATGAGGGTAAATGCGACTTCGCTTTTCCCATGCCCACGACGAGGTCGTCCCCCTCTTTTGGTTGCGGAGCGGAGTCGCGCGTCTACGCTGTCTTTGTCGATGAGCCACACGCCAGAAGCCTTGCGGGCGGTCAGCGCGCCGTTCTTAATGAGCTCCTGCACCCTGCGCGGGCTGATGCCGAGCAGCTCGGCTGCTTCCTTGGTAGTCAACATCGCGAAACCCTTCGCCAGAACGAATAGTTTTATATAGCCAATTGTAATTAAAACTATTCGTTCTGGCGAATGGTTTTAAGATTGAGGGCGCACTGACAGAAATGAACGGGCCTGGTACGCGCTGTTGCTGGATTTTGCATATTTATATAACGCCGTGCGGCCTGTTGCGCCCCGTCCGCAATTCCATTATTCTTAACAGGCTTCGCGCGAAAGCGCCAAGTGTGCCAGTGTGGCGCAACGGTAGCGCAACTGATTTGTAATCAGTGGGTTGCAGGTTCGATTCCTGTCACTGGCTCCATGAGAGTTTCGGGCTCTGTCTCTATATGGGACAGAGTCCGTTTCTTTTTTTGGCGAGTTATCAGGCTCGGCGTCCGTCTCGTTCCCCAATTTGTCTCAATCTGTAACACCAAGACGGTTTAATCGTTTCTAACTGTTACAGATCGAGACAATGCCAGGTGCCAGCAGAAAACATCTCGATCTATAACAGATGGGGGAGGAAAACCTATCTAACTGTTACAGAATGAGACGTAAGCGGGGGTCTCTGCGTAATATCTCGATATGTAACAGATAGGGGAGAAAATGTTCTCTAACTGTTACAGATCGAGACAAAGGCCGGACCGGTCTCAATCATCCTGGCCGAGCGTGGATAATCTGCCGCTTTGGCCTCAGAAACACGCCAAAAGTGGGAGATTATCCACGCTCGATTTCAAACGGGAGAAAATCCACGCTCGAATCTGCCGCGGAAGCCCGATCTCGAGCTATATATAGGTGCAATTAAGCCGGTATCGAAGTTCGATTCTGAAGGTGTACTCTACTACACCAAAGTGTTACCTCGGGAAATGTCACCTCAGTATCCAAATCCACCGTCCTTCATATCCAAACTCAACAAAACCGCAGGTCACAGCTATATAGATACGCCCGGCACCGTGTATCTAGAGGTTTTCGTTGACAGCCCCCAAGGTTGCATCGTATTATCTTTTTCGTTCGCGGGGGCGGCGGTCCAAAAGACCAAAGGACCTGCGGATACTTGAACGATTGGGAGTTTGCCCGAGTGGTTAATGGGGACGGGCTGTAAACCCGTTGGCTCTGCCTACATAGGTTCGAATCCTATAGCTCCCACCCGTCAAGTGCCTGTATAGCTCAGTCGGTAGAGCACTTCGTTGGTAACGAAGAGGTCACCAGTTCAAGTCTGGTTGCAGGCTCCATCCGGCGGTGTAGCTCAGTTGGTTAGAGCACACGGTTCATACCCGTGGCGTCACTGGTTCGAATCCAGTCACCGCTACCAAATTCACTCGCTTACAACCGTAAGCTTTGTAAATTCTCTTTAGACAACCTTAATAAGGAGGACAGAATGGCTAAAGAAAAGTTCGAGCGTACTAAGCCGCATGTTAACATCGGTACCATTGGTCACGTTGACCACGGCAAAACTACGCTGACTGCAGCAATTTCTAAGACCCTTTCTTCAAACGACGGTTCTCACGGCTCTGCAACTGCAGACTTCACCGCTTTTGAAGACATCGATAAAGCTCCTGAAGAGCGCGAGCGTGGTATTACCATCTCCATCGCTCACATCGAGTACGAAACCGACACCCGTCACTATGCACACGTTGACTGCCCGGGCCATGCTGACTACATCAAGAACATGATCACCGGTGCTG
>URWQ01000119.1 GCA_900551635.1 uncultured Collinsella sp.
CGGCAGCAGCAGCGGCGGCAGGCTCTGCACCCTTGGCCTCCTCGGCAATACCTTCGTCCTCGGTGGCACCCTCGCTCGCGGCCTTCTCGGCGGCAAGGCGGGCACGGCGCTCGGCAAAGGTCTCCTTCTTTGCGGGTGCAGCCGTCCCGGCGGCATCCTCGTCCGCATCGGAATCGTCATCGACGACAGCCTTCTTGGGCTTGACCGGAGCCGACGCGGCCTCGCTTACCGGATCGATGATCTCGGACTGAACAACGGCCGTCATCTTTTCCTGCGTCTCGGAACTGACGGATGGCACGGCCGATCGTGCGGCCCATCTGCGGGAGCTTATCCGGGCCAAACAGCAAAAAGCCGAAGACCACGATGATCGCGAGCTCACCCTCTCCAATACCAAACACACATACCTCCAAGGCTCGATGTGAGTCGAGCCCGCACCGCGCCATTCGGCCGGAACTCGTCTATTCATTCGGTCAAGTATAGCGCCCGGACGCCAAAACGTCCGAGCGCATCACAAACATATGCCAAACGGCACGCCCTTTTGGGGGCAAAGATTATGCCGCCGTGATCGAAATCTCCTGGTCGACGCCCAGCAGCTGAACCACGCGCATCACCTGGGGCTGCACATTAGTGCAGCTAAAGCGCTTACCGTGGTCGACCGCGTGGTGCGCGGCGCCCACGAGCACGCCAATGCCCGTCGAATCGATGTAGCTCACCTGGGCAAAATCGAGCTCAACGGCCTCAGTGGGCTGCTCGAGCGCCAAGTCGATGGCATTGCGCAGGCTATCGGCGTTAGAGATATCGATCTCGCCGGTTACCTTAATGGTGTAGATCTCCGGCGTGGGGTTGGTGGAAATACCCAAATCCATGTATACGCTCCTTTACGTATCGAAAGTGCGGATAGTACTGGGCGCGGACTTGCGGGGCCCTAGGCGTTAGGCGCGCTCGGCGCGCGCAAGCTCGGCAGCGACGAGCTTAACGGCCAGCACCAGCACATCGAGCGCGGCCTCCAGGTCCTCGACCGTGGGATAGCTCGGCGCGATGCGGATGTTGGTGTCGCGCGGGTCCTTGCCATAGGGCCAGGTGGCACCAGCCGGCGTGAGCTTGACGCCCAAGTCGGCACAAAGCGCGGCGACCTTTTGGGCCGAGCCCTCGGGACCATCGAAGCTCACAAAGTAGCCGCCGCGGGGATGCGTCCAAGTAGCGCAACCCGTATCGCCCAGGCCCTCGGTGAGTTTGCGCTCAACGGCCTCAAAGCGCGGACGCAGGAACTCGGCGTGCTTTTTCATGTGCTCCCTGACCGCCTCGATGGTGGGAAGGAAACGCACATGGCGCAGCTGGTTGAGCTTGTCGGCGCTGATCAGACCGGCCTTCAGGCGCTTGGAGAACTCGGCAATTACCGCGGGGCTCGCGCCGATAAAGCCGATACCGGCGCCCGGGAAGGTGATCTTGGACGTCGAGGCGAATGCCACCACGCGATCCTCGGTACCCGCCGCGCGGGCAAGATCGAAGATATTGGCGAGCTCGTCGGTCTCGTCGTACAGGTCGTGCACGCAGTAGGCGTTATCCCAGAAGATGCGGAAATCGGGCGCGGCCGTGGGCATCTCGACCAGGCGACGCACGGTGTCCTCGCTAAAGGTGATACCCGTGGGGTTGGAATACTTGGGCACGCACCAGATGCCCTTGATGGAGTTGTCGGCGGCAACCAGGCGCTCGACCTCGTCCATATCGGGGCCGTTGTCGGTCATCGCGACGGGGACGTTCTCGATACCCAGATCGGCGGTGATGCCAAAGTGGCGGTCGTAGCCGGGAACAGGGCACAGGAACTTGACCTTCTTGCCGTCATGCGCGGCCTCGTAAGCCTCCCAAGGCTCGCTGCCGCACGAGCCGCAGCGCCAGAACATGCCGGCGATATCGTGCTCGATCAGCAGGCTCGACGAACCCAATACGAGCGTCTGCTCGGCGGGGCAACCCAGGAACTCCCCCGCCAGTTTGCGCGCCGAGGGAATGCCCTCAAAGCAACCGTAGTTGGAGCAGTCGACGTTGCCGTCGTGCAGATCGGCATCGGCATTGAGAATATCGAGCATGGGTCGAGAGATGTCCACCTGGGAGGGCGACGGCTTGCCGCGGGCCATGTCGAGCGCCAGGCCCTTGGCCTTGACCTCGGCGACCTCGGCTTTGAGCGCCTCGATGGCGGCATCGAGTTCGGTGGTTTCCATCTTCTGGTAGATCGTCTGCATGGGTGCGACCTTTCGCGAAGCGGGACGTTGCAGTTCGTCTAAGTATAGACCGCCACCGCCGCAACGGCATGAAGCCGTGATAGATTAAGTTCATCGCAATGAATTATGAATCGCCGCGCATGCCGGCGTGGGGCGCCCAAGGAGGCACTATGGAATACGGATCGTTCCAGGCCGAGGAATTCGGCGACCTGCAGCGCCTGGTCGACGGGCTGTTTTACGACCGCCGCGCCATCGACCGCCTGGATCTCATCGTACAGGCCGAGATCTTGGACCTGGCGCCCGATCTCATGGAAATCGTGAACCTATTGCCGCCCGGCTACTACGACCGCCAATCGCTTTGCGACCAGCTCAACTCCGCCCTTGCCGCCCACGGCTGGGGCGCCGTCTACGGAACGGTGGAATAAACCTAGTCGTTTAAGAACGTCCCCAATGACTAAAACGCCGCTTGTGACGGTGTTCACGGGCGGCGTTTTCAAACTTGTTTGTGCTTTTACTCGTTCTTGGGCGCGGGGTGTTTGCAGACCACACTCATGTAGATCATGCCGAGCACGGCCGCGGTGACCGAACCGGCAAGAATGGCAGCCTTGGCGGCAAGAACCTCAAACTGGGCCGTCGGGAAGGCAAGGCCGCTGATGAGGATCGACATCGTAAAGCCGATGCCGCCCAGAATGCCCACACCGGCAATCATGTGCCAGTTGACGTTGCGCGGCAACTGGCAAGCCTTGAGCTTGACCAGGGTAAATGTCATGCCAAAAATACCAATCGGCTTGCCCAGCAGCATGCCAAAGTACACGCCGAGCGTCACCGGGTCGGTGAGCAGTGTGCTCATGTCCACGCCCACTAGGCGAACCTGTGCGTTCACGAACGCAAAGATCGGCAGAATCACAAAGTTGACCGGCGTGGAGATCAGACGCTCCATGCGGATGAGCGGCGGGGTCACGCGGTGCATGACGCGCTCGACCCTGGTGGTCGAGACGGTAAAGTCATGCTGGCCCAGGATGTGTGCCTCGTCGTCGTAGCGGTCATCAAGCAGCGGCAGGCACTCGCCCAACCAATCGGTGAGGCTATCGAGCTTGACGCCGCACTTGGCCGGGATGGTAAAGGCCAAGATGACGCCGGCGAGCGTGGCATGTACGCCGCTCTTGAACATGCAGAACCACAACAGCAGACCCAGTACCGAATACGGGGCAAGGCGGTAATGCTGCGTCTTGTTGAGCCACACGAGCGCGCAGGTCACAAGCGCAGCGGCGCCCAACCAAAACGGATTGGGGCTCTGACCGTAGAAGATGGCGATGGCGGCGATGGAGATAAGGTCGTCGGCGATGGCGAGCGTCGAGAAGAACACGCGCACGCCGTTGGGCACGCGGTTGCCCAAAAGCGACAGCACGCCCAGCGCAAAGGCAATATCGGTTGCCATGGGGATGGCCCAACCGTTGCGGGCGCCGGCATGGTTAAAGATCAGGTAGATGCAGGCGGGAACGACGACGCCGCCCACGGCCGCCAGCATGGGAAGCATGGCCTGACGCGGATTCTTGAGCTCGCCGACCGTCATCTCGTACTTAAGCTCAATGCCCACCAACAAAAAGAAAATCGCCATGAGAAAGTCGTTGACGAAAAGCTCAACGGTGAGACCGGCCGTAAGGTTGCCCAGACCCACATACAGCGGGGTCTCCAAAAAGTGATGGATGGCCTCGTAGGCATCGGTATTGGCGCAAATGACGGCGGCGATGGCGGCGAAGACCATGACGGCGGCGGAAATCGTGCCGTTCTCGGCGATGCGCTCCCAGATGTCGTGACGCTCAAAACGCTTGCGCTCACGGACGTTGAACAGCTGCTCGGGTGCTGCCATGGGCGGCTCCTTTCACGGGAAGGCTCCCGTCTTAAAAAAGCACGGCCCGCCCAAGTGGCGGCGCCGCGCTCTAACGTATTACGCTTGCATCTAGCCTACCCTGCACGACAAGCACGCAGGCGTGGCCGAAAAGCGGAACCACAGGTTGAACATTATTTGCCCAACGGCACGGGCACGCCTGTCCAAGAGACGACGCGGCGCCATGCACAAAAAACGACCGGAGCGCGGGGCGTCCGCGATCCGGTCGTGGCGTTTAGTGAACTAAACCTAGCAGGCGGCCATGATGGGGGCAGCGACCTGCTTCTTACGGGAGAGGACGCCCGGCATCCAGACGCCGTCGTGCTCGTCGGCAATGCCCAGGCCCTTCTGAGCAGCCTCGGTCTCGCCCTCGAGCAGGACCTGCGAGCCCTCCTCCATGATGTCGGTGATGCACAGGACAATGCCGTCAGCACCCTTCTCGGCGGCGTAGGCGCGCATGGCCTCGCGGATCTCGTCGATCATACCGAGCGCACGGCTCTTGTCGACGGTCTCGTACTGGCCGATGAGCAGCTTCTTGCCGGCGGGCTCGAACATCTTGATGTCGTTGCCGACCATCTCGGCTGCGGTGAAGGAGCCGGACGGACGGGTGAGGAAGACCTCCATGCCAAACTTGACCGGGTCGACGCCCACCTGCTCACCGAGCTTGGCGGCGACGGCGCGGTCGACATCGGTGGTGGTGGGGCTCTTGAGCATAAGCGTGTCGGTCATCATGGCCGAGAGCAGCAGCTTGGCCTGGACGTCGGAAAGCTCAACGCCGAGCACGCCGGCGAGCTTGGTGACGATGGTGCAGCTGGAACCCCAGGGCAGGCAGATGTAGTGCAGCGGGCCGGCGGTCTCGAAGTCGCCGATGCGGTGATGATCGACAACGCCAAAGACCGTGGCGTCCTTAAGGCCGGCGACGGACTGGGCAGACTCGTTGTGGTCGGTGAGGACGACGAGCTGACCGGCCTCGACGGACTCGATCACGCGGGGCTCGGCGATGCCGGCGTCGGCGAGCAGCTTGGCGGACTCTGCCGGAAGCTGACCCAGGGCGCAGGCCTCGTAGGTGTTGCCGGCATACTCAACCTGGTTGAGCAGCTGGGACAGGACGACGGCGCTCATGATGGCGTCGTTATCGGGGTTCTGGTGACCAAAGACAAGAACGTTTGCCATGGATATCCTCCACTTGATATGTGTACTTGGACGTAGCTATGGTAGCACGCCGATGCCGAGCCTTCGCAGACGGAAGGGCCACGGCATATTTTGGGGCGCAGGCACGGGGGCCAAGGCTGTCCCTTTTGCACCATGTTGGTGCAATGTAACCTGTCCCCCTTGCACCAGCTATTTACCGGCAGCGCGCAGGGCTACGTAGGCGGCACCGATGATGCCGGCGTCGTTGCCGAGCGAAGCGACCTTAATGGGCGTCTCACGCGAGGCGGAAAGCGCGTAGCGCTGGAAGTGCTCGCGAACGGCGTCGAGGTAGACATCGGCCGAGGCAGACGCGCC
>URWQ01000120.1 GCA_900551635.1 uncultured Collinsella sp.
GCGGCCGCCGATTCCCCCTATGCCACCGCAGATGCGGGCGCGCCCCAGAGCACCGAAGTGGCCCTGTGGGAGCAGGGCAGCGTGCCCTCGCTCTACCAAAGCGACACCTCTTGGGCCGATGTGCCCTACGGCCAGGCCACGCTCGCCTCCACCGGCGAGGCGCCGGTGTCCCTGGCCATGGCCTATGTGGCGGCGACCGGCGACACCACCTACACTCCCGTCGAGTTCGCGCAATGGGCCACCGACCATGATCTCACGGCCGGGGGGGGGGGGGCCACAACGCCGGCCCCAGCCACATCGACGGCGTACGTAACACCTACGAGCTGGTTCGCGCCTACGTTCAGCGCTAGGGGAGTAGCTTGCGACTCGGCTGACCAATCGCTAAGGCCCGATTTCTCGGGCCTTTTTTCGCTTTGGGTTGTTTAGTATTATGATCTATGTAATCTATTAACTAAACGTTTAAATTACTTAACGAGGTGATGCAGTGTATGGATACGTCTGAGTACTTGTCTATGGGTGATGCTGCCCGCCTGCTGGGCGTTACGAAAGCCCGCATATCTCAACTTGCCTCATCGGGAACGCTCGCGTGCGATATTGTGGGCGGACGGAAGATGGTCGAGTACAATTCCGCGGTCGCTTATCAAAAGGTCCGCAAACGTGGACGCCGTCCTGCGGCCGATGTGGGGCGCAAGTTTACGCTGATGTCCGCCGACCATGAGGTCGCGCATGTCTCATTTGATCCGACGCGTGAGTTTCCCTTCGAAATCGCCGAGGTCCTCGATGCGCAGAGGATGCCGTTTGGCACGTGCTCGAGCTCTTCTCCTACGGTGAATAAACGGGAGCTCAACGTGTGGTGGAGCCATCGGTCGGTGCCTGACGTCCGCCCCGGACTCGTCTCGCGCTATCGTGAACTGGGGATTGCCAGTGGCATCGAGGTTCCGGTTCGGTGCCTGGGCCTATCGCTTTCGGATTGTTATTGGCTGCGGCCGACCGATTGCACCGAACTTAAATGGCGAAACATCAATTACTTTGAGAACGAATTTGAGCGATCGGCGCCCGAAGAGCGTTCGGGTTGGCTGGAAGGCATCGGTCTTAAAAATCCGGATAACACGTCCGAGGGCGAGCTCCCTAAATCGTGGATGATCCGAAACGGCATTCGCGTTTTGGCTAAAGGGTGCGGGATGGACGATCAGCGTCCCTTTAACGAGGCGGTTGCAACGGCTTTACATCGTCGCTTGCTGTCGGAGGGCGAGTTTGTTCCTTATACGGTTGAGCGAATGTTCGATGGCCCTGTGTGTCTGTGCGACGACTTTCTTGACGGCCGCGAGGAATATGTTCCGGCTGTTTACGTTAAGAACGCCCTTGGCGGCCAGCGAGGAAGCTCGACGTACGACCGGTACTGTTGCTTCCTTGGCAAGCATGGTGTCGATGAGGCCGCTGTGAGAAGGTCTATGTCGCAGATGATTGTCTGCGATGCCCTTTTGGCCAACAGCGACCGCCATTGGCGAAACTTCGGCATCATCCGCAATGTCGACACCCTGGAGATAAGGCCTGCTCCGCTGTTCGATAGCGGCAACTGCCTATGGTACAACGTGCCAACTGCCGTGCTCGCAGCTGGGGAGTTTGGGTTTTCCGCTAAGCCGTTTGGGCCCGACCCTTCCGTCCAGCTGGCGCTTGCGGACTCACTCGATTGGTTCGATTCATCGCGGCTCAACGGATTTGTTGATGAGGCAATCGAGATTCTTTCGCAGAGCGAATGGGCGACGGCGGAGGGTCGACTCGAGGCCATTCGCCGCGGCCTCGAGCGTCGCATAATCGAGGTTAGTGCCGCTGTTGAGGTACTTCGACACGTGCGGCGATAAACCCGCGGCTACTTAAGTGCGCCGGTCACGGTACCGCCGCCCAGGACGATGTCGCCGTGGTAGACTACAACGGCCTGGCCGGGGGCGATGGCTCGCTGCGGCTCGTCAAAAGTCAGCAGCATTTGCCCGTCTTCGCCGCGCGTAAGGGTCGCTGCTTGGTCTTTCTGACGGTAACGGTACTTGGCGCCCACGCGAATGCCGCCGGCATCGAGTTCTGCCTCCATGCGGTCGGCAGGGGCGCTCCAGATCCAGTCGTCGGCCGTGAGTGCTGTGGCCGTCAGGTCCTCGGCCTCGCCCAGATGCACGGTGTTGTTGGCGGCATCGACGCCCGTCACATACACGGGATGCGCCATCGCGACGCCCAAGCCCTTGCGCTGGCCGATGGTATAGCGCAACGCGCCGTTATGGCGTCCGACCACGCTGCCGTCGCGCCACACAATGTCGCCCGGTGCAGCGGGATGTCCGCAGCGGCGCTCGATATAGCCCGCGTAGTCACCGTCTGGAATAAAGCAGATGTCCTCGCTTTCGGCCTTCTGGGCGTTGGTAAAGCCTTGCTCGGCGGCTATGCGGCGCACGTCGCGCTCTTTGTCTAGGCCTGCCAGCGGAAAGATCGTGTGCGCCAGGCGCTCCTGCGTAAGCGAATATAAAAAGTAGCTCTGGTCCTTTTTGGGATCTTCGCCGCGATGCAGCTGCCAGGTGCCGTCGGACGCCTGGCTCGTTTTGGCGTAGTGACCTGTGGCGATGTAGTCGCAGCCCATATCGAGTGCCGCATCGAGCAGCGCGCCAAACTTAATATGGCGGTTGCAGATGATGCACGGATTGGGCGTCAACCCTTCCTGGTAGGCAGTCACGAAGCGCTCGATAACATTGCGATCGAAGGTTTGCTGCAAGTCGAGCACATGGTGGGGTATCCCCAGGCGATCGGCGACGGCCTTTGCATCGGCGATATCGCGGTCGACCTTACTCATGCCCGTGACGGGATCGGGCGCGGGGCAGGTGAGGCGCATGGTGGCGCCGACGCATTCGTAGCCCTGGCTTTTGAGCAGGTACGCGGTCACGCTGGAATCGACGCCGCCGCTCATGGCGACGAGCACGCGCTTGTTGTGCATGGGGAAGTTCTCCTTGGTGGCATGTGGCCAAAAAAGAAAAGCGGCGCGGGAGGCTGGTTCCGCGCCGCAGACATTGTAGCAAGTTCGGACGTCTCGTGGGGCGCCCTAACGAGATGGACTCAGGCAGCCAGAAGAGAGGGGAGGCCGGCGTGCCTTGGGCCTATCGACAGGTGACGGGCCCTTAGTCCTGGAAGAGCGCCGTGGACAGGTAACGCTCACCGGTGTCGGCGAGCAGCGCCACGATGGTCTTGCCCTCGTTCTCGGGGCGCTTGGCCAGCTGCAGTGCGGCCCACACGGCGGCGCCGGACGAAATGCCCACGAGCACGCCCTCCTTGTGGCCCACGGCGCGGCCGGTCGCAAAGGCGTCGTCGTTCTCGACGGGGATGATCTCGTCATAGACCTGGGTGTCGAGGACGTCGGGCACAAAACCGGCGCCGATACCCTGGATCTTGTGCGGGCCGGCTTGGCCCTTGGAGAGCACTGGGGAGGTAGCGGGCTCGACGGCGACGATCTGAATCTCGGGGTTCTGCTCCTTAAGGAACTCGCCCACGCCGGTCACGGTGCCGCCGGTGCCGACGCCGGCGACGAAGATGTCGACCTTGCCGTCGGTGTCATCCCAGATCTCGGGGCCGGTCGTGGCCTTGTGGATGGCGGGGTTGGCGGGGTTCACAAACTGGCCGGCGATGATGCTGTTGGGCGTCTCCTTCTGCAGTTCCTCGGCCTTGGCGATGGCGCCCTTCATGCCCTTGGAACCGTCGGTGAGCACGAGCTGTGCGCCATATGCCTGCATAAGCTTGCGGCGTTCGACGGACATAGTCTCGGGCATGGTGATGATCACCTTGTAGCCGCGAGCCGCCGCCACCGAGGCGATGCCGACGCCGGTGTTGCCGCTCGTGGGCTCGATGATGGTGTAGTCGCCGCCGCGCACGAGCTTGCCGGCCTTCTCGGCCTCGTCGATCATGTTCTTGGCGACGCGGTCTTTAACGGACCCGGCGGGGTTGAAGTATTCCAGCTTGACGAGCACGCGGGCCTTGAGGTCCTCATCGGCCTCAAAGTGAGTGAGCTCCAGAAGCGGAGTGTGGCCGATAAGCTGATCGATGGACGTGTAAACATTGCTCATGGTGAACCTCCAAAGTGTTCAAATGACTGGATACCGTGTGGTTTTACGGTGTGTATAACAGCTAAACCCACAAACCTTATGGGTTGTTCGTTTTGCTGTTGGCAAGCATAGTAGACAGTAAAGCCTAGTAACGCAATAGGAAATAGAAGATTATTACGAGTCGATTAACCATCTTGACGGGAATGGGTATTTTCAAAACCAATTTTTCGGCTAGAATTTCTACGGACTAAATGACCGAAAGGCAGCACTATACATGTTGGTTTCTACTAAGGGCAGATATGCCCTGCGCGTTATGGTCGATCTGGCCGAGCACCAGGCGGCCGGTCGCATCCCGCTCAAAGAGATCGCGGCGCGACAGGGGATTTCCGAGAAATATCTCGAGAACATCTTGGCTACGCTCGTGCGCGCCAACATGCTTTCGGGTATGCGTGGCAAGGGCGGCGGCTATGTGCTCACGCGCCCGCCCGAGCAGTACACGGTGGGCGAGATCTTGCGCCTGACCGAGGGCAGTCTGGCGCCGGTCGCCTGTCTGGATGGCGACTGCAAGGGCTGCTCGCGTTCGGATGAGTGCCCCACGCTCGACGTGTGGAAGAACCTGGACAAGCTCATCAACGACTACCTCGACGGTGTGACGCTTGATCAACTTGTCGCTCCCAATCATGGCTACGACTACGTCATCTAACCCACACCTGCATTTGGGGACGGGGTGGAAATGGTAGATTCTCTCGCCCTTTGAGACTTGAAAAATAAGAAGGCCGCCCATTTTTGCGATGGGCGGCCTTCGTTTTGGGCTGTTGAGACGGACATGGCCGGAATGGCCGTTTTAGTCCTCGGCGATGCTGTCGAGGATGCTGCGCGTGATGGACACCAGGATGCTGCCCATAAAGGCCGATCCAAAGCTGGCGATGGAGATGCCGACGCCCAGCAGGTTGACCGACAGGTAACTCGCGAGCTCAAGCATAAAGCTGTTGACGACAAGCTGGAAAATGCCCAGCGTAATGATCGTGAGCGGCAGCGAGATGACCATAAGGAACGGTTTGACGAACGAATCGACAATGTTCAGGAACAGTCCCACAAAGGCAAAGCAGACCCAGGTCTCGGCAAAGCCGAAGGGTTGGATACCGGGGACGAGGAACGTGGCGATCGCGATGGCGATCGAGGTGAAGAGCCAGTTAAGCATAAAGCGCATGGCGTGAATCCTTTCTTGCGCCGGGATTGCTGGCGTCGCGTGAAGCGGCTTACGGCGGCGACCTGGATGGTTGCGCGGGCGCGCCGCGGTGTTTGGGCGCCCATTGTCTCAAATATTCGTGGAGCTTACGTGCGCATATGGTTTCTAAACGGCGTTCGTCCTGAAAAAGGTTGATTTCCGATCTCAGCCGAACACATTGAGCAAATAGGCCGTTCCCGCACCT
>URWQ01000121.1 GCA_900551635.1 uncultured Collinsella sp.
CGTGACGCTCCGTGCCGATGATCGCCAGACCTCCCGCGGCCTTCACCTCGGGCGTGATAACGCTCATGGGCTCGGCAGTCGAAACCTGGTAGAAAAAGCCCTTAAAGTCAATCTGCATATCGGTGATGGCAAGACCGAATAGGTCGTGCGCTTCGTTTTCAAACGGAAATACCGCCGGATAGTACGAGCTGATGGACGGAATCTCCTGATACTGATCAATTCCCTCAACCATCAGGTTCTCGATCGCATAGCTGCCGCCCTGCGCAATATGCTCCTGAGCAGCACGAACGTCGATAAACGTATAGACCAGGCGATACGATCCGTCGTCCACACAGCGCTCGGCATGCATCTGCACAAAGCGCGCGCCGGTACCTTTGAGCGCCTGCACATGCGGCAACAGCTCATCGATCCCGACGGTAGTGTAGATTGCCTTTTGCATTACTCGGCCTCCTTTGCAGCGACGGGCGTCTCAGCAGGTGCGTCACCAGCGGCAGGCGCTGCGGGTTTCTCGGCAGGCGCGTCACCGGCACCGTCAGCCCCGGCCCCAGCTGCAGCCACGAACCCGTCCTCGCCCAGCTCAACGCCGCCATCCCAGGTAGCAGCACCGCCCACGGTAAGCGGGTCACCGCCAGCACGCATCACGGCCTCCTTCTGATCCAGGATGCCGCACGCCTCCACGATGGCATCAATCACCGTCTCGGGACGAATGGCGCACCCGGGCGCGTATACGTCCACGGGAATCGCGCGGTCCACGCCTCCGATCACGTTGTAGGCATCGCGGAATACGCCGCCCGAGCACGCGCAGATGCCGCACGCCACCACGCACTTGGGCTCGAGCATCTGGTTGTAGATCTGGCGCACGACGGGCAGGTTCTGGGCATTGACCGACCCCGTCACCAAAAAGATGTCCGCATGCTTGGGGTTGCCGGTGTTGACCACGCCAAAGCGCTCCGCATCAAACAGCGGCGTGAGCGAGGCCAGCACCTCGATATCGCATCCGTTGCAGCTCGAGCCGTCGTAATGAATAACCCACGGCGAGCGCGACATTTTATGATCCATGGATGCCGCCTCCTAAATAAACACGTCGACGAGGATGGGCATAAGATTGAGCAGGCCAAACACCAGCGCCACGCCCCAGCCGAGCTTAAAGCAGCTGCGCCAGGTGCTGCGCGCGAAGGTGTTGTCGATGAGCACCTCGACAAAATACGTCGCGGCCATCACGACCAGGGCGACCACCCAGCTCACCGGGTTGTCCCAAACAAAGAACATGCCCACCCACATCAAAAACAGCACGGTCTCGCACCAGTGCATAAGGGTCATCTTGGCCAGCGTGCCGCCGCTCATCTCGGTGGCGACGCCCTGGACGATCTCCTGATGCGCGTGATGCGAGTACGAAAGATCGAACGGCGACTTGCGCAGCTTGATGGTAAGTACCGCGAGCAGCGCGAGGAAAATGGGCGCGCTGTACACGATGATGGGGGCCGACTGCCCCGTCACGGCGATGGAATCGAAGCTGTCGGTGGCAAGGTACAGGCCCACGCTCATCAGCAGAACGGCGGGCTCGTAACTCATGACCTGCAGCAGCTCGCGGTCGGCACCGACCTGGGCAAACGGGCTTTGCGTCGAGGCGGACGCCAGCACCACAAAGATCGCGGCGAGCGTCACCATAAAAGCGCACAGCAGCGTGTTGGAGCCCGACACAAAGATGCCGCCGCCCACGACGGTAAAGATGAGCGCGCACGCCATGTAGGTATCGTCCATGGTGTTTACGCTGGCAGGGGCCTTGCGCAGCAGCTTGGCAACGTCGTAGAACGGTTGCAGCAGGCGCGGGCCCACACGGCCCTGCATGCGAGCCGAAAGCTTACGGTCAACGCCGTCGATCAGGCCGCCCACAAGCGGCGCCAGCAGGGCAAACGCCACGGTGCCAATAAAGATGCCCACGACACCCGAACCTTCAAAATACTTACCGCGCAGCACCGAGGGCGCACTCATGGCAAGTCGCTCGGGCCCAATCCACGCGCAGCACAGCAGCGCAAACAAGATAATGCTGCAGCACACGACGCTACCCGCGGGGCCAATACGCTTCTCGCCAAGGACGTCCTCCGAGTACCAATTGCGCTTTTCGGCCTTCACCTCGTGTCCCATCGAGCCACGGAAATGGCGATATTTGTCGGTTCCCACACCCGAAAGATATACGTTTACGTGCGGTTTGTTGCTCACGCGGAATGACGTCAGCAGCACCACGGCGATAAACGCCACGATAACGACCATCAGATACATGGCGTCCTTGCCGATAACGTACGGCACGCGGCCAAACACCATGGCCAAGTAAGGCGACACCAGACCGCTCGAGATAACCGGGAACGCCACGCAGCACAGAATCAGCAGCGCGGCGATGGTGTTGAGCGCCATCCATTCGGTCTTATGGACATTGACCTCAACGTTTTGAGCCGTGGGGTCGACGCCCGAAAGCTTGGCAAGCCACTTGCCCCAGAAGTAAAACGTCGCGGCCGAGCCAAAGGCAAGCACCATGATCATGAGCACGTTGCCGGTCTGCGCAAACGCCACCAGGGCGCCCCACTTGGACACGAGCATGCCAAACGGCGCCACGAACATGCCCATGATACCCAGCATCATCAGACGCGTCAGGTGCGGCATGCGGCTGAACATACCGTCCATGTCCTCGATATTGCGGCTGCCGATATGATGCTCGGCCGTGCCCACGCACAGGAACAGCAGCGACTTTGCCACCGTGTGGAACAGGATCAGGAAGATGGCCGCCCATACGGCCTCGGGCGCGCCGACACCCAAGCAGGCACTGATGAGGCCCAAGTTGGAAATGGTGGAGTACGCGAGCACGCGTTTGGCGTTGCTCTGCGAGATAGCCATGAGGGCAGCGAGCAAAAACGTGATGGCGCCCACGCTCGTGACCATAAAGCCAGTCACGGGATAGATGGCATAGAGCGGGCTGAGCTTGACCATCAGGAACACGCCGGCTTTGACCATGGTTGACGAGTGCAGCAGGGCGCTCGTGGGCGTGGGGGCAACCATGGCACCCAGCAGCCAAGTGTGGAACGGCATCTGTGCGGCCTTGGTGAGTGCGGCGAGCGACAGCAGAATGACCGGCATCACCAGCAGCGCGGATTGCGCGGTTCCGGCGCCGGAAAGCTCAATCATGCCCGAGATGGTCAGCGGCATGCCGTTAACGTGCAGGTACATGAGTCCGACCAAAAACGCGATGCCGCCCAGCATGTTGAGGATGATCTGGGTAAAGGCGTTCTTGATGGCCTCGGGCGTACGTGTGTAGCCAATCATGAGGAACGAGCACACGGTGGTGATTTCCCAGCCGCAGAACAACCACTCAAGGTTGTCGCTCGTCACGATGACGAACATGGCCGAGAGGAACAGGAACATAAGCGCCAGGAACTGCGGGCGTCGGTCGGGCGCGGTCTGCCCGCGCAGCGCGGCCTCGTGCTCGTCGTGGGCCTGGAAGTCCTTCATGTAGCCCAGGGCATACACGCAGATTAGGCTGCCGACAATGCCGACGGCGAGGACCATGATCACGCTCATATAGTCCAGGTAGAGCGGCGTTGCGGTGACGGCTTCGGCCGCGGGCAGCGTCATGGCCGCAAAGGCGAGCGAGCCCACCAGCTGGACTATGCCGAGCACCGTGGTAAGTGCGTTCCTATATTTGTACGCGTTGTACAGGATGACGGCGCACAGGATGACATCGATGGCGGAGCTGACGATCGAGAGCACATGCGAGGTGCCGGGGGCAACCTCAAAGCTCTGCGGACCCGTGCCAAAAAACATGACGGCGACTACAACTGTCACCGCCATAATAATGCCGGAACCTATGAGCCCCACCGCATCGCGGGCGCGGTCACCGCGCGCGACCAGCATGCCCAGTGCCGGTACCAGCGGAAACAGGGTAAGGAAATACAGTAGCGTCATACCATCACTCCCCCATGCAAAAACGCTGCAATTGTTTAACGTTATAGCTCAATTGAGGAGTAGCGGCGGCGGGTTTTCGGTCAACTGGGGAGTTTTAGGCGTACGGGGCAAGGGCGCGTCCGCTTTGGAGCAGAGAGGCGACGCTCCCCTATCGCAGCGACAGGCGCGCGGGCCACTGCGTGCAGTTTATTGGCCACGTTGGAGGATGTCCCGACAGGCTCGCGCCGGTCCAAAAAGTTGGCGCGGCAAGAAAAATGCGCCCCTGTGGGCGCACCATCCCGTTTGCTATTCCGCCTTTTTAACGCGCGGCTTGCGACCGCGCGGCTTATCGACCAGTGCGGCCTCACCGCTCTCGCGGTACTGACGGCACCAAGCCTTGACCGAAGACTCGCTGGGAATCTTGTGCTTGATCATGGCCTCGCGAACCGTCAAGCCGTTTTCCAGACGGTCCTTAACCACAGCGAGCTTTACGTCGTACGAGTAGGTGTGATGATGCGAACCGGCATTGAGAACGGCGTCGGCACCGCCCACGGCATACGCGCGGGCCCACTGACGAGCCGTGGCCTGGGGAATGCCAAGCTCCGCGGCGAGGGCGCGATGACCGACCCCCTCTTGGAGGATCTCGACGGCGGGCTGCCTAACCTCGGGCGCATGCGTGCGAGTCCTAGTTGCTTCCGACATACCTGCCACTTCTTAGCCTTAACCGTTAATCTGCTTTCTTACGTGCAAGTTAGATAGTAGCATTTTACTGTTTGCTCAAAGCAGTTAATTAAAGTAGACGCGGCGTTATCTGGGCATTTGGCACCAAATTACGACATTTCTTTATCGATTATTTACGCTGGTAGCTGACTCGCAGCTAATCGTCATTCGCTTGTCAACAAAATTGGCATCTCTTTATGTCCTTTGGTATAGAGGATATGGTTATTAACCCCTCCCCCAATAATTTTGAGTGATCCGCAAGGCAGTAGACGTCCTCACTCCTCATGATTACCTCGCATTGCTATCCACCGGAGCAAAACAAAAAGGGCGGGACCTGCTGCGCTTGCAGGCCCCGCACCGGTTGACACCCGACGGGACACAGCCGGGCGAGACGGATCCGTGCTACCGCCCCGCCTGGCCGCGATGTTCAACTACAGCTCGTTGGCCGCGTGATATGCCGTGCGAATGGCGCTCGCAATGTCGGCGGTGCGCTCGCCCGAGCAGTCGCCCACGCGGGTCACGGGCACCGTCACGCCATCCAAGTCAAACGCGTTGGCCTTGGAGCCCACGGCCATCACCACGTAATCGCAGGCGATTTTTACCGGCTCCTCGGCGCCGTCCTCGGCGGTGCGAACAGCCTCCACGCCCTCGTCGGTAATGGCGGTCAGGCGGGTCTTAACATGCTGCTCCACGTTGTGCTCGGCAAAGTCGCTCATAATCAGCGGCAGAATGGTCTCGGACTCACCCGCGGCAATCTTGTCGAGCATCTCCACGATCGCCACCTCGCAGCCGTGCTGCAGCAGGTACTCGGCAGTCTCGGTGCCCACCAGGCCACCGCCAA
>URWQ01000122.1 GCA_900551635.1 uncultured Collinsella sp.
GCCAAAATAAACCTGTCCCTTATTGGCGGGTCAGTTAACGCAGTGCAGGTTGAGCATATGCGAGCGAGCGGTCTCCGGGTGCGGTAAGGTGACGTGAAACAAGCGGGCGCTGACCTTTTGGTCGCGCCCGTGAAGTTGAACGTCAGATTGCCGTGTCCGGAGCCCGCGCAGCGCCGAGCAGTTACGCCGTTTGTAAAACGGCGTAACCTAAAGGTTCATGTTGCCGTGAATGTAGGGGGTGACCTCGGGGGAGATATGGTCGCAGCCCAGCTCGCGCAGCGCGGACTCGATGGCGGCGGGCAGCGGGGTCTTGCCCTTGTCGTCGACGGCGTTGCCACCGAGGGCAGCAATCTTGGCGACATCTGCGGGTGCGGCCTCGATATGCATGCAGCCGCCGACCAAGCGCGCGCGTACCTGTGCCAGATCAAGATCGTGCAGGTAATCCTCGCAGGCGCGGATTAAATCGACCTTCTCGCGTGTAAGCTCCTCGCCCGTGGGGACGCGGGTGGCAAGACATGCTCCCGCCGGCAGGTTCCAAACGGGATAGCCCCATGCGCGCAGCAGCTCGCGCTCTTCGTCCTTGGTAAAGCCGACCTCCATAAGGGGTGAGCGTACGCCGAGCTCTTCTGCCGCACGCATGCCGGGGCGGTAGTCACCGCGATCGCTTGCATTGCTGCCATCGATGACGGTGGGAAAGCCGAGCGACTTGGCGTGGTTGACGATGGCGGTAAAGCCGGCGTGCTTGCAGTGGTAGCAGCGATTAGTATCGTTGCAGGCTACTTGGGGGAGCTGCAGCTGATCCACCGAAAGATTGAGCACGGGGAGCTTAAAATGCGGCCCCTCATTGGCCTGCCCATCAACGGACTGCTCAAACGAAGCCTGCTCGGGCGTGCCGATGAGCGGCGTGGTGAGATGGACGAGGAGGGTATTGGTAGGCATGATGCGGGCGCATACGGCGGCCAAAAAGCTGCTGTCGACGCCACCGGAAAACCCGATAGCCACGCGCCCGTATGCCAAAAGCAGCTGTTCGAGCGCCGATAGCTTGTCTTGAAGCTCCTCTGCGGGTGCGGCGGTGTCTGAAAGCATGAAAGTTCCTTACAGTTATTAAAGCTCGGATGAAACTATAATCCTAATGCGTTACTTGCCATAAGACTTCTATCTGTGTAACGAAAGTGCAATATGGCATATACGTTATATACAAGTTGCCAAATGCGGTAGAGTTGCAGCAACGCGACAGCGAGAGTCGATGGGGGACCGATATGATCAAGGCTGTTATTTTTGACATGGATGGAACGCTGGTCGATACCGAGCGTTTGGGGATTAAGGCCTGGAAGGCAGGCGCCGCTGAGCTGGGGCTCGCGATTGATGAAGCGCTGATCCATCAGTTTATCGGCCGCACGCTGCCCGATGTCATGGACATCCTTGATAAGCATTACGGCAGCCATGAAACCACCGAGGCGATCTATCGTCGCCACAAGGAGATTCGCGACGAGATGGTCAAGACCGAACTGGAACTTAAGGCCGGTGCCGCCGAGTGCCTAGACGAGCTGCTGGCTGCGGGCTATCACGTGGGTCTAGCGACGTCGTCGCGCCTCGTTACGGCCGAGCGCAACCTTAAGATGGTCGGTCTTTTTGGCAAGTTTGAAACGGTAACGTGTGGCGAGGACGTCGTGCACGGCAAGCCCGACCCCGAGATGTATCTGCTCGCCTGCGAGCGCGCGGGCTTTGCTCCCGAGGAATGTGCCGTGGTCGAGGATTCGCGCAACGGCTGCGTCTCGGGCATCACGGCCGGATGCCATGTCTTCGCCGTCCCCGATATCGTGCCGCTGCCGCAGGACGTGGTGGATGGCTGCGAGGCCGTGCTCGATACGCTGTTCGACCTGGCGGCGGCAATCAAGACTGTGCGCTAGAAAATTGCGGCGTTGAAACGAGCGATTGCTCACGTTTGCGCTTAAGCAAAAGGGGTCCGGCAATGGTCGGGCCCCTTTTGCTTAAGCGGCGACTTAGCATACTCGCGGGCGTGCTATAGATACGCACCGAGGTTGATGGCCGTGGCGTCGGTCTGGCTGCTTGCCTGGGTGCTGGCGCGTTCCAGTAGGAACGGACGTACCAGTTCTTGGCGGTTGATATCCTCGGCGGCGACTGCGGGGACGGTACGCGCTGCGGAGCCGACACGGATATGCTTGATCTTTGCCGGGGCCTTGTTCTCGATTTGCTCCATCAGCAGTTGGACACCCTTGCGGCCAATCTCGTAGCCCGGGGGCGCTACCGTAGTGAGCGGGACCGATCCGCTCCAAGCGAGCGGGTTGCCATCGCAGCCTGCTACGCGTACTTGCCCGGGGACAGAGATGCCCTTGTCGACCAGTGCCGAAACGACGCCCGAGGCCAACACATCGGTCAGGCCGACGACAAAATCGGGACGTTCGTCCGCGGGGCGCTCGGCGATTTGGGCACCGATGCCGTAGCCGTCGGCAGCGGTATTCCATTCGCCGGCGTCGATGACTTCGATCTTGATATCGGGGTGCAGGGCGAGCGCCTTATGAATGCCAAGGACGCGGAGGGTGAGTTGCATAAATGCTGCTCGGCCGACGACGACAATATGGTGCGCGCCGCGGGCGATGGCAAGTTCGGCAATGATGCGACCCTGGGCCTCATTGTCGGCCGCTACGTAGTAGCCGGGCTCGGAGCAATGGATGTCCAGATGGACGATCGGCACGGGCATCTTGGTCATGGCGGGGTGCCAGTCGGGGGATGCCATGGGCTGAACCATGACGCCGGACATCTGGGTGCCCATAAAGTAGCGCAGGTAATGATCCTCGAGAATATCGTCGTTATCGGCGTTGGCGATGAGCAAGTCGTAGCCGTGCTTGCGGGCCTCGTTGTGGGCGCCGCTGGCGATTTGGAGCGAAAAGCCGTGATCGAGACGGGGGAGCACCAGGCCAAAGGACTTGGTGGCGCCGCCCGCGAGCTGACGGGCGCTTTGGTTGGGCAGGTAGCCAAGGCGATTGATGGTCTCGTTGATGAGCTTGAGGGTCTCGGGGCGCAGCTTTTCGGGGTGGTTGAGCGCGTTGGAAACCGTGCCCAACGAAACCCCGGCCTCGCGCGCGACGTCGCTGATTTTTACCTTTGCCATAGCGGCCCCTTTGATGCGTTTCAAGTACAAGCCAGATTGTAGCATCCCAAACCTACCAAAAAGGGACAGGTTTATTTTGGCAGGTTTATCTGGGGAAACGCCGTTGCCAGCGCGACCACCACGAAGGGGGCAGGTACCTTTGTGGTGGTTTGGACCGGCTGGACGTGTGTGCATCGAGTGGTATCTAAGTTGAGATACCACCTCTGGTATATCAGCTTGCGTTTGCGTGAGTACAATACTCGAACGTTATGCGTCTCAGCGCCCCCTGTGCGTGGACGTTTTGCAGTCAAGCGGACGAAGGGATTTATCCTATGTGCGGAATTGTCGGCTACACCGGCTCTGATATTGCAAAGAACATCCTGGTCACGGGCCTCAAGCGTATGGAGTATCGCGGCTATGACTCCTCGGGCGTCGCGCTCGAGGTGGGCGAGGGCGCCGCGGCGCACCTCGATGTCATCCGCCGCGTGGGTAAGGTCGCGGGCTTGGAGAGCGAGCTTTCCAATATCGACAGCGACGCTACCTGCGGTATCGGCCACACCCGTTGGGCCACCCACGGCAAGCCCTCCGTCGTTAACGCTCACCCCCACACCAGCTGCGACGGTCGTATCGCCATCGTCCACAACGGCATCATCGAGAACTTCGCCGAGCTGCGCGAAGAGTTGGAGGGTCGCGGCCACCACTTTAAGAGCGAGACCGATACCGAGGTCTTCGCGCATCTGATCGAAGAGGCCTATGCCGAGACGCACGACCTGATGGCCTCCGTGCGCGAGGCTTGCACCCACGTGGTCGGTGCCTATGGTCTGGCCGCCGTGTGCGCTGACGAGCCCGGCGTGATCGCCGTGGCCCGCAAGGATTCCCCGATCGTAGTCGGTGTGGGCGAAACCGGCTCCTATGTTGCTTCCGATGTCATCGCGCTCATCGACGCCACCCGCGATGTCGTGGTGCTCGAGGACGGTCAGTTTGCCAAGCTCACGCCCGCAGGCGTCGAGTACACCGACGAGGCCGGCAACGTTATCGAGCCCAAGGTCACCCACATCGACTGGGACCTGGACATGGCAGAAAAGGGCGGTTATCCCGACTTTATGCTCAAGGAGATTCACGAGCAGCCGCGCGTTGTGCGCGACACGCTGGTTGGTCGTATGACGCCGGCCGGCGAGCTCGACATCGACGAGCTGGGCCTTTCGCTCGAGGAACTCAACGACATCGACCGCGTCTACGTGATCGCTTGCGGCACCAGCTATCACGCTGGCCTCATTGCCAAGAATCTCATTGAGGGCTGGGCTCGCATCCCCACCGAGGTGGAGGCGGCCAGCGAGTTCCGCTATCGCAACCCCATCATCACGCCGACGACGCTCGTCGTGGCCGTGTCCCAGTCGGGCGAGACGGCCGATACCCTTGCCGCCATTCGCGACGCGCGCATCAAGGGTGCCAAGGTCTTCGGCATCACCAACGTGGTGGGCAGCCCCGTGGCGCGTGAGAGCGACGGCGTCATCTACACCAAGGCCAACAAGGAGATCGCGGTCGCCTCGACCAAGAGCTTCATCGGCCAGGTCGTGAGCCTTACGCTTTTGGCCCTGCTGCTGGCGCAGGTCAAGTACCGCTTGACCACCAAGCAGGCGCGCATGCTGTTCCGCGAGCTTTCCGATACGGCCGAGCAGATCCAGTGGATTTTGGATACCCAAACCGAGGCCGTTCATGAGGCCGCCCTGCTGTGCAAGGACGCGCAGTCGGCGCTGTTCGTGGGCCGTGGCATGGGTGCCGCTATTTCCTACGAGGGCGCGCTTAAGCTCAAAGAGGTCAGCTACCTGCACGCCGAGGCCTACGCCGCCGGCGAGATGAAGCACGGCCCCATTGCCTTGATCGACCCGGGCTTCCCTGTCATCGCCGTGGCCACCAAGAGTGCCACCTACGACAAGACCGTGTCGAACCTCATGGAGTGCAAGGCGCGCGGCGCCAAGGTCATCGTCGTTGCTACCGAGGGCGACGAGGAAATCAACAAGATTGCCGACTGCATCATTCGCGTGCCGGCCGTCCGCGACGTGTTCAGCCCCATCACGGCGAGCGTCCCGCTGCAGCTGCTCGCCCGCGAGGTTGCCATCCTGCGCGGCTGCGACGTCGACCAGCCCCGCAACCTGGCAAAGAGCGTTACCGTGGAGTAGTTGGTTCCGCCATTCTGGCGACCAAGGCCCGGCTCCGTTGCAGCGGAGCCG
>URWQ01000123.1 GCA_900551635.1 uncultured Collinsella sp.
GCCAACGCTTCGTAGAAGCGAGGCAACGGGGGCCTTCATGCGCGAGGACGTTTTGGAAACTGAGTACGGGGACCCGCCCAAGCCGTCCGGTGGGATCAGAGTACCCTTGCTGTTACTCTGCTTTGCCCACAGAGTTGAGGTTGGTCATGCGGATCTTAACCAGCTCGGTGATCTCACGCATACCCTCCTTGGCCGGCTTCTTGGGATCGAAGCAGGCGGGGTTCTCGGCCATGTAGGCCATGAAGCCCTTGGTGTAGGCCTGACGCAGCTCAGTGGCGTAGTTAACCTTGCAGATGCCGTTCTTCACAGCCTCGGCAACCTGCTCATCGGGCACACCAGAGGTGCCGTGCAGGACCAGCGGCACGTCGACGGCGTCGCGGATGGCCTTGACCACGGACTGCTCGATGTGCGGATCGCTCGTGTACACACCGTGGCTGGTGCCAACGCCAATGGCCAGCGAGGTGCAGCCGGTACGCTCGACGAACTCCTTGGCCTCAGCAGGATCGGTGTAGGGGCTCTCGCCCTCAACCGCGGGACCGTCGTCCTCCTTGCCGCCAACCTTACCAAGCTCAGCCTCGACGGGCACGCCCATGGCGCGGCCAGCGTCGGCGACGGACTTGGTCAGAGCGATGTTGTCCTCGAAGGACTCGTGCGAGCCGTCGATCATGACAGAGGTGTAGCCCGTGCGGAAAGCCTGCATGCAGCGGTCATAGCCATCGCCGTGATCGAGGTGCAGAGCGACGGGCACGGAAGCGCGCTCGGCGGCAGCCTTGACCATGCCGTAGAAGTAGTCCAGACCAGCGGTCTTGATGGTGCCCGGGGTGGTCTGCATGATGACGGGGGACTTGGTCTCCTCGGCAGCAGCCAGAACGGCCATAACAAACTCGAGGTTCTCAACGTTGAACGCGCCGACGGCGTAGTGGCCGGCCTGAGCGTCCTTGAGCATCTTTTCGGTGGTAACAAGTGCCATGAGCGTTTGCTCCTCTCCCTCGCCCGCATCTGGACATCGGGCGTAGTTGTTCACAAGGCGTTTTACCTTGCGTTTTACTGCGCTCATTGTATGAAATTCAGCGTCTTTGCACGTGCGAGATATTGAGCCCATGCAGGTCAATACAGTCGTTTTTGAAAAGTAAACGGAAGGAATTTGAGCCGAGTGGACATGTTCGATATTGAATTTTGAGCGTTCAGCGTCTTTCTTTTATAGAAAAGATAAGTAATCGAAAGGTGTTTTCTTACTCAAAAAGAAAATGAACGAAAATAGAGTCAACACAATTCCTGCAAATTTAGCCGAGAATGGAGCAAGCATGGCCCATGCAACAACCCGAGCTTTTGCCGACGAACGTCGCGCCGCCATCATGGAGATGCTCGAACATAACGCCTCCGTTCAGGTAGCGGAAATCGCCCAGACCTTTGGCGTGTCCTCCGTCACCGCCCGCGCCGACCTGGACGCGCTCGCCGAAGCAGGCAAGCTGCGCCGCACGCATGGTGGCGCCGTATCGCTTCACAAGCGCCTGACCGTCTCCACGCAGGATCGCCGCATCAATGTCAACGTCGCCGCCAAGCAGGCCATCGCACAAAGCGCTATCGAGCTCGTCAATGACGGCGACACGCTGCTCGTCGACTCGGGCACCACGGCGCTCGAGTTCGTCCGGCTCCTCGAACAGCGCGACGGCATCACCGTTATCACGGCCGACATTACCATCGCCGATTATATTGACGAGAGCATGCCCTCGGTCGATGTCGTCATGCTGGGCGGGGCACTGCGCAAAGGTCATCGCTATCTGTACGGCCCACTTACCATGCAGGCTCTCCAAATGGTCCACGCCGATCTTGCCGTCATGTGCCCTGGCGCTTTTGTTCCCGGCTGCGGCTTTACGACCGACTTTCCCCAGATGGCCGAGACCAAAACAGCTACGATCGCCGGAGCCCATCAAAGCGTCGCCCTCATGGACGCTAGCAAGGTTAACGGACGCGGCATGTACCGCTTTGCCGAACTGACTGATGTCGACACCATCGTGATGGACCGTGACCCCGATCATGCCGTCGCCACCTCAATCGCCGAGGCCACCGACAGCGCACGTCCAGCCCTCATCATCGCCGGCGCTTAAACAAAAACCACCACAAAGGTGCCTGTCCCCTTTGTGGTGGTTGTGATGGCTGAGCGTCAAAAGTGAGCGTGTCGCTACTTGGACAGCTCGTCGGCGAGGGCCTCGATCTGGGCGCGCGAGGCTTCGTTGAGCGAGCCCAGCACAGTCACCTTGTTCTGCGTCAGGGTGATGTCCTTCATGCCCTCGAGCTCCTTGGTCATAACCTTGGCAGCCGCGGGTGCCCAAGAGCCGGCCTCGACGAGCGCCACCGTACGGTTCTGGTAGGCGTGCTCGGCGAGCGTATGGATGAAGGTGCTCATGCACGGGAAGATCTCGCCCTGATAGGTGATGGAGGCGAGCACCAGACGGTCGTAGCGGAACGCATCCTCAACGGCCTCGGCCATGTCGTCACGAGCCAGGTCAAAGACGGAGACCTTCTGGCCGCGAGCCTCAAGCGCAGATGCGAGCTCCTCGACGGCAGCCTTCAGATGCCCGTACACGCTCGCATAGGCAATCGTGATACCCTCGTCCTCGGGTTGATAGCTCGACCAGGTGTTATAGGTGTCGAGGTAGTAGCCCAGGTTCTCAGTCAGCACGGGGCCGTGGAGCGGGCAGATAATCTGGATGTCCAGGTCGGCGGCCTTCTTGAGGACGGCCTGCACGAACTTGCCGAACTTACCGACGATGCCAAAGTAGTAACGGCGCGCTTCGCAAGCCCAGCCCTCGGGATCCTCGATGTCGTTGGCGCCAAACTTGCCAAAACCGTCGGCACTAAAGAGCACCTTGTCGGTGGACTCGTAGGAGAAGAGCACCTCGGGCCAGTGAACATTGGGGGCACCGACAAAGGTTAGGCTGTGGCCGCCCAGGTCGAGCACGTCGCCATCTTTGACGACCATCTTGCGCTCGGGGAAGTCGGTGCCAAAGTAGTTGACCATCATACGGAAGGCGCCCATGCTGGCAACAATCTGCGCCTGGGGATAGCGCTCCATAAAGGCGGCGATGCCGGCGGAGTGATCGGGCTCCATGTGATGGACGATCAGGTAGTCGGGCGTGCGGCCATCGAGCACGGCCTCGAGGTTGCCGAGCCACTCGTCAACAAAACCGCCGTCGACTGAATCGGCGACAGCGATCTTTTCGCCCAAGATAACGTAGCTGTTGTATGCCATGCCGTTCTCGGACACATCGTACTGGCCCTCGAACAGGTCAATGTCGTGATCGTTAACGCCAATGTAGCGGATATCCTTGGTGATCTCCATCAGGCAAAGCCTCCTAGATAGACAAAAGAACCCGTCTATCATAGCACTCGTCTTCATAGCCACGGCTATCTGCCAGCATCCTTATCGATTGTTATTGAGGCGGAATATATCGCCATTGACCTGCAAAAACTATGTGCGCGGAGCTGCCGTGGTATGTCGAACGATAAGCTGGCCGGGAATACGAATGGCAACGGTTTTGTCCGTTGCCCCCGCCTTGGGAACCGCGTGCTCGAACACCTCGCGTCCACGCTGATGCAAATCGAATCGAACGGTCGTGAGCTCGTTGTGTGCCACAAAATCATCGAGCGAATCGTCGACGCCCACCACGCTCACGTCCTCGGGCACGCGCAGACCGCTATCGCGCAGCGCGGCAATCGCGCCATTTGCCATCTGGTCGTTTGCCGCGTAAATCGCCGTCATGGTGCGATCGTGCTCGGCCAGGTACCTGCCGGCCTCGTAGCCGCTGTTGGCAGACCAGTCGCCCTCGAGCGGCTCTGCCGGCTCGATGTGTTTACGCTCGAGTGCATCCTGCCAACCGGCGCGACGAAATTGCTCGTCGACCGAGAATGACGGGCCGCCAATATAGCGAATCTGCTCGTGCCCTAGCTCAAACAGGTGATCCATAAGCAATAGCGAGCAGCCGTAATGGTCGGAATCGACCGTGGTCACCCGCGGGTGCGCGTACATGGTAACGATGACCGTGCCGATACCCGGCAACGGATCAAACGTCTCAAAATCGGGCGCCATGCGACTCATGCCGATAATGATGCCGTCCACCGGCAATGCGGCCATACGACGCGTGGCCTCGGCAAGCGAAAACTCCTCGGTCTTGGACATCTCGACCAGCGTGATGGCGCAATTATGCTCGCGAGCAGCGCTGGCGATGCCGTCGATCATTGAGAGGTTGCCGAACTTGGTGACATCGTTGACGCACAGGCCGACCGAATGATAACGGCCGTCGCGCAGCGAGCGACCGGCATAACTCGGACGAAAGCCGAGCTTTTGCATAGCGGCCTGTACGCGCTGGCGCGTCTGCTCGTTAACGTTAGGCAAGCCGTTGGCGACGCGCGAAACCGTCTGCTGCGAAACGCCGGCAGCGCGGGCGACGTCGGCCATGGAGACCGGACGCGAACTGGTATCGTTGGACGGGCGCCTTGCCACAGGATCACCTTCACCCTTGCGAGATCTGAATAGCGTGAATGCCGGCCCGGGCAGAAATACATCCCGCGCCGAGGCCCGCTATCGTCGGACGCATGTTAACGTACTCTACTTTTTCTATCTGCATCTCTTCTGCTTTATAAGTCCATACGGCAGTACCGTTCACGGCTGAATTTCTACCGATTACCAGATTCTCAAAAAGTGACAAGCGATGTGTTATGAGTACGTTAACATAGCCCGTAACGTGCGGTATCGTGAACACTTGGTTCATGCCGCTTTAAGTTGTTAACGTACTCATAACGACGCAAAACCCACCCGAGCGCGCCAAGGAAAGGACTCCCATGACCACCCCCGACAAAAAGACACTCGCCACGCTCACCAAGCTGTTCGAGGAAGAGTTTGGCCCCATCGGCGACCGCCAGGTGCTCTACGTGCACGCGCCCGGCCGCTCCGAGATCAGTGGCAACCACACCGACCACGAGGGTGGCCACGTTATCGCCGGCTCGCTCGATGTCGCCGTCGACGGCATCGCCGTGGCAACCGATTCCAACAAGGTTCGCGTAGCCGACGAGGGCTATCCCACGTTTGAAATCGCGCTCGACACGCTAGACGTTCAGGAGTCCGAGAAGGGCACGTCCGCGAGCCTCGTCCGCGGCATGGCCCACGAAATCGCTGCTCTGGGCGTTGAGCCCCAGGGCTTCGACTTTGCCTTCACCTGCTCCGTCCCCTCGGGCGGCGGTCTTTCGAGCTCCGCTGCTGTCGAGGCG
>URWQ01000124.1 GCA_900551635.1 uncultured Collinsella sp.
ATCTGATCGAAGAGCCTATGGCCGCCGCTATCGGCGCCGACCTGCCCGTCGAGGAACCCACCGGCTCCATGGTCATCGACATCGGTGGCGGTACCACCGAGGTTGCCGTTATCGCTATGGGCGGCATCGTCGTCTCGCAGTCCATCCGTATTGCCGGCGACGAGTTCGATCAGGCCATCCTCACGCACGTTCGTGATGCCTATAACCTGGCCATCGGCGAGCGTACGGCAGAGGACATGAAGATCAAGGTCGGCTCCGCCGTGCCGCTCAAGGACGAGCTCGATGTCGAGGTCAACGGCCGCGACGTGATCACCGGTCTGCCCAAGACCGTGCGCATCGAGAGCGAGGAGATTCGTCGCGCGCTCAACAAGCCGCTCGACGAGATGGCCAAGGCCGTTAAGGACGCCCTCGATGCCACGCCGCCCGATCTTGCCTCGGACCTTATGTACTACGGCATTTTGCTGACTGGTGGCGGCGCGCTGCTGCGCGGTCTCGACGTGCGCCTGCGCGATGAGACCGGCGTTTCGGTCAACGGCAGCCCCACGGCGCTCGATAACGTCGTTAACGGCTGTGCCCGCGTGCTCGAGGCCAATGCGTTTGATGGCGGCTTCGTCCAGACCAATGCTTAATTTCCAAAAGGTGGATTCCATTTGGCACGATCTTCGGGTTTCTCCACAAATCTGAATACCAAGCGACAATCAACGGGTATGCGCCCGTTGATTGTTTTCAGCCTGATTTCGGTGTTGCTGCTCACGTTTTACATCCGCGAGGGCGAGGCAGGACCGATTCATGCCGTGCGTTCGGGCGTAACGACGATTACCTCGCCGGTGCGCTTCGTGGGCTCGGCCGTGGCGGCTCCTTTCAATGCGATCGGCAACGTGTTCTCTAACCTTACGGCGTCGCAGGACACGCTCGACGAGCTCAAGAAGCAAAACGAGGAACTGACCTCTAAAGTTGCTGAGCTCTCCGAGGCTCAAAAGACCGCCGAGCGTCTGGAGGGGCTGGTCGGCCTGCAGTCGACCTATAACCTCAAATCGACCGCAGCTCGTATCGTTGGTGCTTCCGGCGATGCCTGGACCTCGACCGTTACCATCGACAAGGGCTCTGCCGACGGCCTTACCATCAACATGCCCGTGACGAGCTCTGCCGGTGTTATCGGCCAGATTATCGAGGTATCGGCCAAGACCTCTACCGTGCGCCTGATTGGCGACGAGAACTCCGGCGTGTCCGCTATGGTGCAGGACACGCGCGCCCAAGGCATGCTGCAGGGTCAGGCTGACGGCACGCTGCGTCTTGAGTACGTGAGCGTTGACTCCGACGTTAAGGTTGGCGATATCATCGTGACCTCGGGCATCGGTGGCGTGTTCCCCAAGGGCCTTCCGCTTGGCACCGTCTCGTCGGTTGAGAAATCGGCAAACGACGTGTACTACACCATTGTGGTGCGCGCCCAGACGACGGCCGAGAACAACGAGGAAGTGCTGGTCATCACCTCGCTGACTGACGAACAGTCGGCCTCGGATGAAGACGTGAGCACGGCCAACAGCACACCGCAGGGAACGTCGCGCGATGCTGCGACCAAGACGAAGGACGAGAGCTCGGATGACAGTTCCGACACGTCCGAGACGACCGATTCCGGCTCGAGCGAATAGGGGGCATGTCCATGGATCTACACGAGCAGGGGATGAGCTCCCGTACGTTTGTGATCGCCGCCATCGTGTGCGTGCTGCTGCAGGCAGGCCTGGCACCGCAGATCTCCATTGCGGGCGGTCGCGTCAACTTCATGATTATCCTGGTGTGCCTAAGCGTGTTCTCGGGCGACCCGACCCGTGCCGTCGTGTGCGGTTTTTGCAGCGGCTTGTTTTATGACCTGTCCGCTGCCGTGCCGGTGGGCGTTATGTCACTCCTGCTGACCGTGGGTTCTTTTGCCCTGGTGCACAGCGCCGTCGGTCAGACGGGCGGTACCCCGAGTGCGCGCGGCGTCACTGTGGGCGCCTTCGCGCTCGTCATTAATGTGATCTACAGCATCATCTTGCTGTTTATGGGTTTGGAGACGAGCTTTGTCGTGGCGATCTTCGGCCATGCGCTGCCGTCCTCGATCCTGACGGGTCTGGTTGCCATTCCGTTTTTGATGTCCGGTGTCGTGCCGCAGTCCGGCTATGGATTCTCCGCGCGTGGCGGACGCCAGACGGGCATGCGCTTTAAGCCCAAGACCCGTAAGCTCAAATAGGGGAGGCCCGTAGATGTCTTCCCAGTTGACGGTTATTATCGCCGGTATCGTGCTGGTTGTGGCCATCGTGGTCGCGCTGGTCATCATGCGTCGTGGCGATTCCCGTTTTACCTACGATACGCAGCATGGAACGGCCCCGCGCGCCACCGAGGGCGAGGGCAATACCGCGGCGACCGCCTTCAAGGGCCGCTTTTCCATCCTCACCACGGGTGTGGGCGCGATGTTTGCGGCGCTTGCCGTCAAGCTGTGGGGCATGCAGATGGTCTCGTCGGACTATTACGAGAAGCAGGCTAATAGCAATCAGACTCGCACCGTTACCACACCCGCTGTGCGCGGTCGCATCCTCGACCGCAATGGCGTGGCGCTTGTTCAGAACCGTCCCTCACTTGCTGTCGTGGCCTACCGCGACCTTGCCGAGGATGAGGTTCTGGTTCGCCATCTTGCCAACGTGCTTGGAATGCCTTACGTGGCGGTCCTTCGCAATATTCAGGACAATACAGAGGGCGCCCAGAGCCTGCATACCATCGCGACGGACGTCCGTCGCTCCACGGTTGCCTATATTCAGGAGCATGCCGGCGAGTTCCCGGGCGTCAAGATTGCCGAGCGTACCGAGCGCCAGTATCCATATGGTGAGACGGCATGCCATATCTTGGGCTATACCGGCACCATTACCTCCGAGCAGCTCGAGGCCCAGAATAAGAAAACCTCTGGCGATGATGATGCTTCTGCTGGCAAGATTACGTACCAGTCGGGCGATATCGTGGGCCAGGCGGGCGTTGAGAGCTACTACGAAAACCTGCTGCAGGGTATTCGTGGCGAGCAGACCGTCAAGGTCGATGCCTCGGGCAATGTGACCGGTCAGGCCGGCGCCGTGCCCGCGAAGGCCGGCTCCGACATTAAGCTCACGCTCGACCTTAAGATCCAACAGGCCTGTGAGACGGCGCTGGCGAGCGCTATCGAGCTTGCCAAGACCACTGGCTACAGCAATGCCGGCAACGGCGCTGTGGTGTGTCTCGATCCCAACAATGGCGAGATCCTGGGCATGGCGAGCCAGCCCAAGTTCGATCCGTCCGTCTTTATCGGCGGCGTCTCAAATGACGTGTGGACCGAGCTCAATGATGACAAGGGTTCGCACCCGCTGCTCAACCGCGCCATTAGCGGACAGTACATGTCGGCCTCGACCATCAAGCCGCTCTCGGCACTGGCCGGTCTTGAGTTTGGAACCTACACTTCAACGCAGACAACCAACTGCACGGGTTATTGGACGGGTCTGGGCAAGGCTTGGGGCAAGCGCTGCTGGCTGACGTCTGGCCACGGCACCATGACGCTGCAGTCGGGTATCGCCAACTCGTGCGACCCCGTCTTCTACGACATGGGCAAGGCGTTCTTTTATGACGAGCAACATCCCGAGGGCCTGCAGGAGGTCTTTCGTCGCTGGGGCCTAGGCAAGACCTGCGGTATCGATCTGCCGAGTGAGGGCGCGGGTCGTATTCCCGATGCCGAGTGGAAAGAGTCATACTTCACCGACGCCTCTGCCGAGGACCGCAAGTGGAATGCCGGCGATATGACCAACATTGCCATCGGCCAGGGCGACATCCTGGTGACGCCCCTGCAGATGGCGTGCGCCTATATGGGTCTTGCCAACGGCGGCAAACAGTACGTGCCTCACGTATTTTTGTCTGCCGTGTCGCGCGATGGCGACGGCGATGCCTATAAGTACAATGGCAAGGGCAAGAAGAAGCGCCTGGAGGCCAAGATCAACAGCGATTCGGATTTGGCTCTTGTTCGCAACGGCATGCACGACGTGATTTACACGGCATCGACGTCCCTGGCGGCGCACTTTGGCACCCTGACGCCGCAGGTATACGGCAAGTCGGGCACGGGCGAGAAAAGTGGCGAGGACGAATACGCGTGGTTCTGCGCCTATGCACCGGCCGATGATCCCAAGTATGTCATTGCTACCGTCCTGGAGCAGGGCGGCGGTGGCTCAGATACCGCGATGCATGTCGTGCGCGACGTGCTCGGCGTGATTTATGACGAGCCCGATACCTCTTCGGCCTCGGGCGATTCTTCGGTTCGATAGGAGGTTGCGATGGATTTTTCTCCGGCGGATCTGTTCCGTTCAACCAAGACCGGCTCTCGCAGCAGCCTGGACCGTGTCAACAAGCAACTTTCGGCCTCGCGCGGCACGTTTCGCCAAAAGGTGCATATCGGTGTGCTCGTGGCTACTGTGGCGCTCGTCGCCTACGGTGCCATCATTATCTGGTCGGCTTCGCAGTTTAAGGCCGATGCTTCGTTCTCGCGCCATTTGCTGGGAATTGGCATCGGAGCGGTGCTGGCGGTGCTCGTCTGGCGAACCGACCTGCGCGGTATTTCCAATTTCTCGACGGCGTTGCTCGTCATCGACCTGATCGTGATCTTCTCGCCCAAGATTCCGGGTCTGTCCTATACGGGCGGTCTGGGCATGACGGGCTGGATCAAGATTCCCGGTATCGGCTTGACGTTCCAGCCGGTTGAGCTTGCCAAGCTCATCACCATCTTCTTTATTGCTACGCTTGGCTCGCAGTATAACGGTCGCATCGATACCGTTCGCGACTACGTCAAGCTCTGCGGCATGCTGTCCATTCCGTTTTTGGCCGTCGTTGCCATGGGTGACCTGGGCTCGGGCCTGGTCGTGCTGGTTTCGGGCGCCATCGTCATCTGCATGAGCGGTGCACGCCGCGAATGGGTGCTGTCGACCCTGGCCCTGCTCGTGGGCCTGGTGGCCCTCGTCCTGGCGCTTGATTCGGTCTTTGATTCGTTGCTCGGCCACGATGTGCTCATCAAGCAGTATCAGATGAACCGTCTGACGGTCTTTATCGACCCCGATAATGCCGATTCGGACGATGCCTACAACCTGCAGCAGTCGCTTATCGCCGTTGGCTCGGGCGGCTTCTTTGGTAAGGGCCTGGGGCATGCGACGCAGTCGGCCGGCGGCTTTCTGCCTGAGGTCCCCACCGACCGAAGACGAA
>URWQ01000125.1 GCA_900551635.1 uncultured Collinsella sp.
CGATTTGCTTAAAAAAGGGCGGGGGGACCACCAGCCCCCGCCGGCACAACCATAACATCAAGAAATCTGCCGCGCGCCGCGAACCCCGAGCAACACGGCTCGCGATATCAAACTACTCGCCAAAGAACTCGTTGATCTTCTGCTCGTCGACGCCAAAGAACCACGTCAGGACAAAGCCGGCGGCATAGGCAAGCAGCATAGCGGCAACGTAGCCGAGCTGCTGGCCAGGAACGACGATCAGCAGGCCAAACAGACCGGAAACACCCTGAGAAACCGTGCCGATGTGAAGCAGCGCCGCGAGCGCGCCGCCAAATCCGGCACCCAGGCAGGCCGTCACAAACGGACGAACGAGCGGCAGCGTAACAGCATACATCAGAGGCTCTCCCACACCCAGGATTCCAACGGGAATGGACTCTGCGACGTACTTCTTGAGCTTGGCGTTCTTGGTCTTAAAGTACAGCGCCAAACCGGCACCGACCTGGCCGCCGCCAGCCATCATAAGGATGGGAAGCAGGTAATTGATACCCTTGGTAGCGCCGTCGGGATCGTTGAGCATAGCGTGGATCGGTGTGAGCGCCTGGTGCAGACCGACGGACACCAGCGGCAAGAAGCCTGCCGACAGGATATAGCCGCCCAGGACGCCCAGCTTCTCGAAGATAAAGGTCAAAACGCTAAAGATGGCAGTCGTCAGCCATGCGCCAACCGGCTGGATGACGAGCATCAGAGCAAAGGCGCCGATGATGAGCACCAGCAGCGGAGACAAGAACGTGTCGAGTGCGTTGGGCATAACCTTGCGAATCTGACGCTCCGTCCAGGCAAAAAATGCGCCAGCGATGAGAGCCGCGATCATGCCGCCCGCTGCGGGGTTGTACTGCGCATTGGTGAGCGGCAGCAGAATGGCAGTGGCAGGATTAGCCGCGCCAGGCGCAAGCAGGGGCATGGCACTGTTGGCGATACACATCATGCCGGCGATGCCGCCCAGCGCAGCGGAGCCACCAAACTCACGTGCCGCGTTATAGCCCACCAAGATGGGCAGATAGGCAAACAGGGCCCAGCCCATGGAACGAATGCCCTGGTACCACCACTCGCCTGCAAGCGCGCCTGCCGTCGAGACGTTAATGACGTTGCAGATACCGTTGATGAGGCCAGCCGCAATGATGCCGGGAAGCAGGGCGACGAAGACATTGGAAATCTTCTTGAGGAAGGCCTGAACCGGCTTGGACTCGTACTTGGCCTTCTGCGCGGCCTTGTTTGTGGCCGCAGCGTCAACCACGCTCTCGTCAGCAACGCCTTTCGCAAGGCCGGTGAGCTTGGAGAACTCCTCGAGCACCTTATTCACCTTGCCCGGACCCAGCACGATCTGCATCGTGTCGTCCTCGACCAGGCCCATCACGCCGTCGAGTGCCTTAATGCCCTCCGTGTCGACGTTGCCCGTGTCTTTGACGGTCACGCGCAGGCGCGTCATGCACGCCGCGTTTGCGAGCACGTTGTCTTTACCGCCCAAAAGGTCCAGCAGCTTTTGAGCCAGCTCTTTGTTCGTCATAACTCCTCCTTGTATTGGGTATCTCGTCTGAATGTCATATCAGCTCACGCCGCGCACCTATTGGGCATCGGCATTGCTCTTCTCATGGCCACTCACCGCAGCACGGACATGGCCTCGCGCCCGCTCAAGAGCTACCGTAGCCTGCTCGGCATCGCAGTCCAGCAGTACCGAGACAATAGCGGTTTTTACGTGGCCGCCGGCATCTGCAAGCGCCTGAACGGCGCGCTCGCGCGTGCAGCCGGTCGCCTCCATCACGATGTTCTGGCCGCGCACCACCAACTTCTCGTTCGTCTGCTGCACATCGACCATCAGGTTTTGGTACACCTTGCCAATCTTGACCATGGCACCGGTCGAAATCATGTTGAGAATGAGCTTTTGAACCGTTCCCGCCTTGAGCCTCGTTGAGCCGGTCAGCACCTCGGGACCGGGCACGGGCTCAATGGCAAGATCTGCGCTCTCCCCGATCTTCGACCCTTGGTTGCAGGCAATTGCAATGGTCTTGCACCCAGTTGCCTTGGCGTACACAAGGCCGCCCACCACATAAGGAGTACGACCGCTTGCCGCCAGGCCAACGACAAGATCCTTTTCCGAGAGTCCACGCTCCCGCAGGTCGCTCGCGCCAAGCTCCTCGCTGTCTTCGGCACCTTCGACAGCCTTGATAAACGCCGTCTCGCCTCCGGCAATGAGCCCGACAATCAGATCGGGTGACACGCCAAACGTGGGCGGACACTCCGAAGCGTCGAGTACGCCCAGACGACCGCTGGTGCCTGCGCCCATGTAAAAGACGCGCCCGCCGCGCTCGAGTGTCTCAGCAGCCCAGTCGATTGCCATGGCAACCTGGGGCAACACTTTCGTGACCGACTGGACGGCACGAAGATCCTCATCGTTCATCGTCGTGACGATTTGCAACGATGTCATCGTATCGAGGTCCATTGACCTTTGATTACGCTGTTCGGTCGTGAATTTTGTTAAATCGAGCATTTCATTCACCTCATCTTTCCTGTTTCTCGATGTAGTTTTGCTTTATGACATGCGTCGCCCGTTCGTAGTCGCTGGCAACGTAAGCAGCGTACAGGGCATCGACAACCATAAGCTGGGCCATACGCGAAGCCATGGCACCGCTGCGGACCAAGGGTTCACTCGCAGCGACGCCGAGCACGGCATCGGCCATGGTGGCAAGCTTGGATGATCCATCTACTTTGGTAACAGCCACAACGGGACAGTTGTGACGTTGAGCCTCGGCGGTACAGTCCAGCACCTCTTGCGTCAAGCCCGAGTAGCCAAAGGCGATTGCCATATCGCCCTCATGCATGTTCTTGGCACACAAGAGCTGATCATGCCAGTCGTCGTACAGATGGCACTCTTTGTCGACACGCATGAGCTTTTGCGCCAGATCGTGCGCGACCAAACGAGAGGCACCAATACCGAACAGATTGACCGCGCGCGCCCGCTTAAGACGGACCGCGCATCGCTCCAAGACGGTGTAATCGAGCGTTCGCGCCGTCGCCTCGATCGTGCGCACATTGCTTTTCATCACCTTCCCCACGATACGTTCGACGCTGTCATCCATGGAGATGTCCTCGAGGGCTACGTCTTTCTTGTCACCTAAGAGCGCCAGCTCGGCAATCAATTCGCGCTGGAACTCCTTGTAGCCCGCAAAACCCAAACGCTTGCAAAAGCGCAAAATGCTCGAGGGCGAGGAGAACGTGACATCGGCAAGACCGCGGACGGACAGCCCGACCACCTCGTGCGGATGAGCGCTTACATATGCGATGACATTGCGTTCCGCCGGGCTCGCGCTGAGCTCACGCTCGCGAAGCCGCAAAAGCAATCCGTTTGCCATCTCAAACACCTCCGTTGAGAAGAATTAAAGACCAACGAACGATTCGTACCGGATACAAACAGCTTTTGCGGTACATTGTGCCGCATCGTGGCGCACAAAGGGCGAGCGTTCTACCGCTCGCCCCTCAAATCCGACCGCTCGGAAATACGCGCGACACAAAATAATTCAACAAGGTCGCATTATCAGAAACGGGTTTGTTACCGGCTAGCGCCTCGCATGGGCGCCGATCGGCCGAGTCGCATGGCGCACCAACGCCGCCGCCAGCAATACCAACAGCATGGCAGTGACATAGCCCGCAGCATCGAATCCTAGATCGATAACGTCGAAATGCCTGCCGGGAACAAAGATCTTATGTACCTGATCGCCAACGGAGCAGACGGCGCAAAAGAGCAATACGGGCACGCAACGGGAGCATACGCTCCACGGACGCCTGGAAAAGCAAACCACGACCACCGAGGCGAACAATCCGACGAAGAAAAACTCTACGGTATGGGCAATGCGACGGACGTTTGTGCCCACCCACATGCGAATGGAAGCAAGTCGGCCAGACCGGACATTCGAGGCAGTCGAATCGGCGCCCCCGGTCATTCCGTACTCCGTCTGGGCTTCACCCGTGGCATCGACAGCCTGAACGCCCGTAGCCTGGCCCTCCACCACACGCGCGGTGGACTCGCTCAGCAACGACGTCTCCACCGCATTTTGCTCCGTCAGCACCCAGATGCCCACCAGCGTTGCAGCGAACAGAACGATCGCGGTCAATCCGATTATTTGTTTTACTCGCGCCAAGGGCCAACCTCCTTTTTTGAATATCAGCGAGTGTAGCCCCAAATGGCATCGTCACCGTATCAAAATTTGAATCGCAACAGGAAGCGACAAAGCGACGCAAACCCCTACCCCGCCTCGCGCATCCAGCGATCGAACGTCCCCACGCACACGCCCAGGCACTTTGCTGCCTGGCTGCGGGTAATATCGCCTGCCTCATAGCTATCGCGCACCAGCTCAAACTGAGGAGGGCACGGCTTGCGAGGTCGACCGAAACGGACCCCTCGCGCCCGCGCCGCTGCAATTCCCTCCGCTTGGCGCCGATGGATATTCTCGCGCTCCACCTGCGCCACGTAGCTCAGCAGTTGCAGCACAATATCGGCAATCAGGACGTTGGTCACATCCGGCGCGCCGCTGGCCCTAGCGCGCGTGTCAAGCAATGGCATGTCCAACACCACAATGGCAACCCCGAGCTCCTTGGTAATGCGTCGCCATTCCTCAAGAATCTCGGAGTAATTACGGCCAAGTCGGTCGATAGAAAGCACCACCAGCACGTCCCCGTCTCCCAGGACGTGCAGCAGCTCGCGATAACGCGGTCGATCGAAGTCCTTGCCGCTCGCATGGTCGGCATAAATATTCGCCGAGCCCACGCCATAGGCGCCCAGCGCATCCAGCTGCCGATTAAGATTCTGATCGCGCGAACTCACCCGCGCATAACCGTACACCGTCGCCATCTCATCCCCGCTTTCTTGTAAACCTGCCAAAAGGGACAGGTTTATTTTGGTAGGTTTTACCTCTCAAATAGCAGGTAAGCGGGCGGCCGAGCAGACGGCAAGGTAGCCACTATTCAAATGCGGAGGGCGGCCCCGAAAGACCGCCCTCCGCTCTCTCGCCACGAGTCGGGATTTAGCTAATGGATAAACTTAAAGTCCAAGTGTCCACGTGTGGTATTGACGCGCGAGACCTCGATAATCACGCGCTGGCCCAGTTCATAGCGAGTCCCCGTGTCGGCGCCCGTCAG
>URWQ01000126.1 GCA_900551635.1 uncultured Collinsella sp.
CGACCACCCTCAAACTCGGCGTCGAGCCACTCGTCGACGATCATCTTGGCGAGCTCGGAGCCCACGACGCGGGCGCCAAAGGCGAGCACGTTGGTATTGTTGTGCATGCGAGAGAGCTTGGCGCTGAAGGGCTCGGAGCACACAACGGCGCGTACGCCCTCGACCTTGTTGGCAGCCAGGCTAATCCCGACACCGGTGCCACAGATGAGGATGCCCAGGTCGACGTCGCCGTTGGCAACGGCCTTACCCACCTTGTAGCCGGCGATGGGGTAGTCAAAGCTCTCGGAGGTGTCGGTGCCAAAGTTCACGACCTCGCAGCCGCGCTCCTTCAGGTGCTCGGAAATGATGTTCTTGAGCTCGACGGCGGCGTGGTCGTTACCGATACCGATCTTCATGGATGGTTCCTCTCTGGTCTGTGCGGCGCAAATGCTAAGGGTGTTTACCGCGTTCGACTGCATGATAGCGCGACTTTTGCGTAAACGCTCGGGCGTTTTTTGGTCAAACGCTTTAGCATGCAACAAGACCGGCTTCTCGTGAATGAATGTCGTCAGTTTGCGCTTGAGCGCCGTCTGCCGGAACCATGGTTGCGGTTTTTGATGCATTGTTATCAAATAAAAGAACTAATTATTTTCGAGAGCCCAGTCCGTTATACAAGTAGGAGATACCTATGCCTACCGATTCCCTTCGTGATGCCGCGTTTTGCGATGTTTTGAACCGCGAGCTTGTCTGTGCGCTTGGCTGCACCGAGCCCATTGCCGTTGCCTATGCAGCGGCACTGGCGAGCCAGACGCTCGGTTGCGAGCCCGATCATATGGACGTTGCCTGCTCGGGCAACATCATCAAGAACGTTAAGAGCGTGACCGTGCCCAACTCGGGTGGTATGCACGGTATTGAGGCGGCAGCCGTGCTGGGTGCCGTGGGTGGCGACGCTAAGAGCGCTCTCGAGGTGCTCGAGAGCGTTAACGATGAAGACCGCGCTCGCGTGGCCGAGCTCCTCGCCGACGCCGGCTACTGCGATGTGTCGCTTGTCGAAGGTGTGCCCAACCTCTACATCAAGGTGACTGCGACGGCCGGGGGCCATACCGCGGTCGTCGAGATTACCGACCACCACACCAATGTCACGTGCCATACGCTCGACGGTATTCCGGTGTGCGGCAAGTCGGGGGGAGTGTGCCGCCTGCGCCGAGCGCGTCGTGGCCGAGCGGGCGGCAGATAATGCCGATACGCCCATGTCGATTGAGACTATCATCGACTTTATCGAGGACGGTGACATTGAGGACGCCCGCGCTGCCGTTGAGCGTCAGATTGAGCTGAATGGCGTAATCAGTGCCGAGGGCCTTGCGCACGCTTGGGGCGCCGAGGTGGGTCGTACGCTGCTGGGTGCTCGTGCCGATGACGTCGCCTGCCGTGCCCGTGCCCGTGCGGCCGCCGGGTCCGACGCCCGCATGAACGGCTGCGCGCTGCCGGTCGCCATTGTGTGCGGCTCGGGCAATCAGGGCATTACCTGCGCATTGCCCGTCATGGAGTATGCCGAGTACCTGCGTTGCGACCACGAGCGCCTGGTGCGCGCCGTGATGCTGTCCGATCTTATCGCTGTGCATATCAAGAGCTATATTGGTGCGCTCTCGGCGTTTTGCGGTGCTATTTGCGCCGCGTGCGGCGCCGGCGCTGCGATTACCTGGCTGTGCGGTGGCACGCGCGAGCAGATTGGCGCGACGGTCTCGAATACGCTCGGTAACGTGGGCGGCATCGTGTGCGACGGCGCCAAGGCGAGCTGTGCCGCCAAGATCTCGGCTGCCGTCGATGCGGCGATTCTGGGCCATGATATGGCCATGCAGGGTCGCGGCTTCCGCGCCGGCGAGGGCCTGATCCAAGATACCGTTGAGCAGACAATCGCCAGCATGGGCTACGTGGGCCGTGTGGGTATGAAAGATACCGACGTCGAGATCCTCAACATCATGATCGGCAAAACCCAGGTGTGCTAGATATTAAGTTGCGGTGAGATAGTTCCTAAAATTACCCGGGTGAGGGGCAAACAGGAACTATCTCACCGCAACTGCGCTAGATGTTCTGGCGCCTACGATAGTTCGTCGGCTATTTGGTGCTCGTAGAAGGCCTCGATTACGGCGTTAAAGTCGTGGGCGAAATCTTCCATGGTTCCGCGCCAGGTGGCGCGTCCCGGTTTTCCTTGGCCCACAAAGGCGGTTTGGATGCCGCAATCGGGGGACGGGAAGTCGCGTTTGGGATCGTTGCCCAACATAAGGACCTCGTGCGGCTCGAGTCCCATCACCTGAAGCTGCTCTAGATAGTAGGTGGCATCGGGCTTGCAGCGGGTGGTGTTTCCCATGTGCGTGACGAGCTCAAAGGGAGCGTCGGCCAGGTCGCCCCAACCCATGCGGCACTCGATGGCCCCCTGGGGAAAGCTGGGGTTGGTAAAGAGCGCGCAACGCAGCCCTGCGTCCTGTACGGCCTGGAGCGCGGCGTGTGCGCCCGGCATGGCGTGGGCGTTAATGACATCGTCATTCTTGTACGGAAGAACTTCGCGGTCGTAGTAGGTAAACGCCTCGTAGATGAGGGGATCGGAGAGGCGGATCCCGCATCGGCGCTCGACCTCTTCTTGGTAAAACTCAAGATTGGTGCGGTTGTCCGTGCCGCTGCGGCGATTGGCGTTGAGGTCGACCAGGATGGTGCCGAGGCGTGCCATCGTGCCACCGCGGCTGCGGCGACCGATATCCGCGAGCATCGAAGAGACATCCTTAAAATAGCGAAGGATGAACGCGTTGAGGTTGATGCTGAGAAGCGTCTCGTCCATATCGAAAACGACTGCTTTGAGCACGCGGGCACCTTTCTCGAAAAATCGATCTAGAATCGTTGGCTCCGGATACTTTACCCCAAAGCCGAATGCCTAGCTGGTTATCGTCAAGTTGCGGAGACGTGTGTTCATAAGATTACGAAAAAGTCTCCACACGAGTAAAAAATCGCAGTTCACGCTTGAAATCGAACTCATTTCCCCGTAACCTATACGAACGTGATTGCATAAGCGTCACATTAGTATCTGTCGGCTCCCGAGTGTTCCTAAACGTTGTGTGCTTGTCGCACCCTTCTGTAGGTCCTAGCAATCGGGGCCCCGTAGTTCGAAAGGGGTCCACCTTTGAGTGAGATTCAGAACTCGTCCATTTTCTCTCTTGACGATGTCAACGAGGAGGAGATGAACAACCTCATCGACGGTACGATTACCGACTTTGATGAGGGCGATCTCGTTAACGGCACTGTCGTTAAGATCGAGCATGACGAGGTGCTCGTTGACATCGGATTCAAGTCCGAGGGCGTTATCCCGGTCCGCGAGCTGTCCATCCGCAAGGACGCTAACCCTGCAGACATCGTTGCACTCGGTGATCCCATCGAGGCTCTGGTTCTCCAGAAGGAGGACAAGGACGGTCGTCTGGTCCTGTCCAAGAAGCGTGCCGAGTACGAGCGTGCTTGGAACCGCATCGAGGAGAAGTTCAACTCCGGCGAGAACGTCGAGGGCGAGGTTATCGAGGTTGTCAAGGGCGGCCTGATCCTCGACATCGGCCTGCGTGGCTTCCTGCCCGCTTCCCTCGTCGACCTCCGTCGCGTCAAGGACCTCACCTCCTACATGGGCACCCGCATCGAGGCTCGCGTCATCGAGATGGACCGCAACCGCAACAACGTCGTCCTCTCCCGTCGCGTCGTTCTCGAGGAGTCCCGTAAGGCCGAGCGCTCCGAGATCCTGTCCAAGCTCAAGTCTGGCATGCGTCTCCAGGGCACCGTTTCCTCCATCGTCGACTTCGGCGCCTTCGTCGACCTCGGCGGTATCGACGGCCTCATCCACATCTCCGAGCTCTCCTGGAACCACGTCAACCATCCTTCCGAGGTTGTCAAGGTCGGCCAGGAGGTCGAGGTCGAGGTTCTCGACGTCGATCTCAACCGCGAGCGCATCTCCCTGGGTCTCAAGCAGACCACCGAGGATCCGTGGCGCGCACTGGTCAAGAAGTACCCCGTCGGCGCTATCGTCGAGGGCACTGTGACCAAGCTTGTCCCGTTCGGCGCTTTCGTCGACCTGGGCGAGGGCATCGAGGGCCTGGTGCACATCTCCGAGATGGCCAACAAGCACGTCGATCAGCCTTCTCAGGTCACCCACGTGGGCGACAAGGTTCAGGTCAAGGTCATGGAGATCGACCTCGACCGTCGTCGTATCTCCCTGTCCATGAAGTCTGCTGCTGAGACCCTGGGCGTCGAGATCGAGGTTACCCCGCTGCCTTCCGAGAAGAAGGACGAGGAGACCGACGCCGAGTAAATCGGTTTGACGATCACTTGTTTTAAGGGATCCGTTCGTAATGGACGGGTCCCTTTTTGCATTTGGTGCCGAGATACGCGATGCTGCCCATGCTGTACACAGGCTATTTGGTTGTCGGTGCATGAAAAAATGCCGACATCCCGCCTCGGGGAGGAGGCGGGAACACACCGAGTAGACGGAGGGGTGCGGAGCGCGGTCGCGTCTCGACTGACGACGTTGCCCATCGACAACCCTATTGTACTGCATGGCGTGGTTCTTGGTTTATCGTGTCGAACGCTTGTGTTGTACCATTGCCTGCGGCAACGGTGTGCTACACTCTTGCACTGCTGAGTGGGCCAGACGGTCGCGCGATGTGCTGCTTGCAGCACGCGTGAGGAAAGTCCGGGCTCCAGAGGGCGGGATGCCGGCTAACGGCCGGGCGGAGTGATCCGACGGAAAGCGCCGCAGAAAAGAAGACTCCCACCTGCGCCGCAAGGCGTAAAGGGAAAAGCTGAAACGGTGGTGTAAGAGACCACCAGCGTCGTGGTAACACGGCGGCTTGGCAAGCCCCATCCGGAGCAAGCGCGAATAGGAACGCTATGGGCCGGCCCGGTCCGCGTTCGGGTAGCGTGCGTGGAGCTGCACGGTAACGTGCAGACAAGATAAATGACCGTTCACGACAGAACCCGGCTTATAGGCCCACTCGGCAACTATGTTGACGCTGCGAACCCGTCAACGCGGCAATCTGCCTTTCAAGCCTTCGGGCATGACCATAAGGTCATGCCCTCGTCTTTCAAGGCACCTTGCTCGC
>URWQ01000127.1 GCA_900551635.1 uncultured Collinsella sp.
GGCAGCCGCCTCCGTGCGAGCTTTACGGGCGGACATGATTACTTGTCCTCGTCGTCCACAACCTCGTAGTCGGCGTCGACAACGTCATCGTCGGCAGCCTGGGCGCCGGCGGCACCGTCGGTCTGCTGCTGAGCGTCGGCGTAGACAACCTGGGCCAGCTCGTAGGCCACAGACTGCAGGGACTCGCCGGCGGCCTTGATGGCCTCGACGTCAGAGCCCTCGAGCGCCTTCTTGGCGTCGGCGATAGCGGCCTCGGCCTTGGACTTCACATCGGCGGAAACCTTGTCGCCCAGCTCGTTGAGGGTCTGCTCGGTGGAGTAGCACAGGCTGTCGGTCTGGTTGCGGACCTCGACCTCTTCCTTCTGCTTCTTGTCCTCCTCGGCATGAGCCTCGGCGTCCTTGACCATACGATCGACTTCGTCGTCGGACAGAGCGGTGGAGCCGGAAATGGTGATCTGCTGCTCCTTGCCGGTGCCCTTGTCCTTAGCGGAGACCTTGACGATACCGTTGGCGTCGATGTCGAAGGTGACCTCGATCTGCGGCACGCCGCGGCGGGCAGCCGGGATACCGGTCAGCTGGAACTTACCGAGCGACTTGTTGTCGCGGGCAAGCTCGCGCTCGCCCTGGAGCACGTTGATCTCGACGCTGGTCTGGTTGTCGGCTGCGGTAGAGTAGACCTCGGTCTTGGAGGTCGGGATCGTGGTGTTGCGGTCGATCATCTTGGTCATGATGCCGCCCATGGTCTCGACGCCCAGCGACAGCGGGGTAACGTCGAGCAGCAGGATGCCCTCGACATCGCCGGTGAGCACGCCGCCCTGGACGGCAGCGCCGTCGGCAACGACCTCGTCGGGGTTCACGGACATGTTGGGCTGCTTGCCGGTCATGGTCTTGACGAGCTCCTGGACGGCGGGCATACGAGTGGAGCCGCCGACGAGGATGACCTCGGTCAGATCGGAGAGCTTAAGCTTGGCGTCGCGCAGGGCGTTGGTGACAGGCTGCTTGCAGCGCTCGAGCAGGTCGCGGGTGATCTTCTCGAACTCGGCGCGGGTCAGCGTGTAGTTGAGGTGCAGCGGGCCGGACTGGTTCATGGTAATGAACGGCAGGTTGATGGTGGTCTGCTGGGCGGCGGAGAGCTCCTTCTTGGCGTTCTCGGCGGCCTCCTTCAGACGCTGCAGGGCCATGGGGTCCTGACGCAGGTCGACACCGTTCTCCTGCTGGAACTTATCGGCCATCCAGTCGATGACGCGCTGATCCCAGTCGTCGCCGCCCAGGTGGTTGTCGCCCGAGGTGGACAGAACCTCAAACACGCCGTCGGCGAGGTCGAGGATGGAGACATCGAAGGTGCCGCCGCCCAGGTCGAAGACCAGGATGCGCTGGTCGGTGCCCTGCTTGTCCAGGCCATAGGCCAAAGCAGCAGCGGTCGGCTCGTTGACGATACGCTTCACGTTGAGGCCGGCGATCTTACCGGCGTCCTTGGTGGCCTGACGCTGGGCGTCGTTGAAGTAGGCCGGGACGGTGATGACGGCGTCGGTGACGGTCTCGCCCAGATACTTCTCGGCGTCGGCCTTCATCTTTGCGAGCGTCATGGCGCTCACCTGCTCGGCGGTGTAGTCTTTGCCCTCGATGTCGACGACGGCACGGCCACCCTGGCCCTCCTTGACCTCATACGGCACGGTCTTGATCTCGGAGGTGCATTCGGAGTACTTGCGGCCCATGAAGCGCTTGATGGAGAACACGGTGTTCTTGGGGTTGGTGACAGCCTGATTCTTAGCGGCCTTACCCACGACGCGGTCGCCGTCGGCACGGAAGCCGACAACGGACGGGGTGGTGCGGTCGCCCTCGGCGTTCACGATAATGGTCGGAGAACCGCCCTCGAGAACGGCCATAGCGGAGTTAGTAGTACCAAGGTCGATACCAAGAATCTTACTCATTAGAAATTCCCTCTCTCTTTTGCGTTCGCGCCGCCTCGACGGTCTGTCGCGCGGCGCTTCGGCTTGTCTTTCAGGATGTAGTGTATCCCCTTATGGACCGGAATATACAAAATCTAAGTCAATTCATATAAGATTTCTTATCTCTGAGAGTTTAGGTTCTTAAATGCGCAGGTAGATGCGCTGATTGAGTTCTCAGCAAATCTATCGAGATCTATGTAGAGTTGACTGAGGTGCGAGCCTGAAACTATGTCCCGCTTTGGACGTGGATTACGGGATGCGGTTTCCGCAAGCACGCTCAATCGCCCTATATTTCAAGTCACCTTTAGCTAACATTTGCGCAGCTCAACGACCTCACCTGCATATTTTTTAGTAAGCCGCGGCATACTCGGCGAACGGTATGAAGATGCCGGTCAGAGGGTATTGCAAACGGTCGCTCCCGTGGTATGTTTTTGCCCGAATCAAACCGATGCGCATCGCCTGTAGCGTCGGTCAACAGAGAGGAAACTACCATGGCTCATCCCGTAATTGATGCCGACGAGTGCATCGCTTGTGGCGTTTGCGTCGACTCCTGCCCCGCTGGCGTTCTGGAGCTCCAGGACGTCGCTACCGTCGCTGACGAGGATTCCTGCGTCGCCTGTGGCGCTTGCCAGGACGCTTGCCCCGCCGGCGCGATCACCGAGATCGTCGAGGAGTAACAACTCCCCCACTTGCACACTCAAAAGTACACCGTGCACAAAAAAGGAGGCCTCCGCATCGCCGCGGAGGCCTCCTTTTTTTGTACGGATAGCTAATTTAGCACCGTCGCAGGTTGAGCCCACGTCAGCGAAAACGTCCCTAAGCGAGCAAGGTGACGTGAAAGAGGAGGGAAGCGTACTTTGGTACGCGACCGACGATTGAACGTCAGATTGCCGCTTAGGGGCGTTTGCAGCGTCGGCTAAGAGAGATCGTCTTCGTAGGGCATCAGGTCTGCTAGGTAGCCTTTCTCCTTGAGCATCGCCTCAATCTCGTCGAGGGTCTGCTCGTCCTCCGCCGCGATGCGATGGAAGTGATAGCCGCTCGTCACCGTTAGTAACGGGAAACTCTTGCCGCTCTCGATATCGTGCAGGTAGCGCTCAACATCGCGACGATTGCGAATGTCCAGGTCGGCTGTGATCTTACCGTACACGCGGTGATTGACGATCACGTTGAGCACGGCGCCGCCGGCGTCGACGATACTCGTGAGCTCATCGCCCGCCTGCTCCACGCCGTGGCGCACCTTGACCAGACGCGTGGGCACAGCCGGGCTGCTGGGGGCCTCCTGCAGCACATAACCACGGTTGGTCGCCACGATATCGTGCCCATCGGCACGCAGCAGGGCGATGTCTTGCACGACAATCTGGCGGCTCACGCCAACCTCACGGGCAAGTGCGCTGCCCGAAACGGGCTCCGTGGCCCCCTCGAGTACGCCCATGATGGCGCGGCGACGCTCGCGGGCATCCATTATTTACCGTCCAGCAGACGCAGGTGCTTGAGCGAGAGGTCGAGAATCGGCGCAGAGTGCGTCAGCGCCCCCGAGCTAATAAAGTCAACGCCCAGGTCGGCGAGCGCGCGGATATTGCTGGCGTCCACGTTGCCCGAGCACTCGGTCTTGGCGCGGCCTGCAATCAAAGTCACAGCCTTGCCCATGTCGTCGTGGGTCATGTTGTCGAACATGATGATGTCGGCGCCGGCCTCCACGGCCTCGCGCACCATGTCCAGGTTCTCGCACTCGATCTCAACCGTCGTGGTAAACGATGCATGGGCGCGCGCCATCTCGATCGCACGCGTCACGCCGCCGGCGGCATCGATGTGGTTGTCCTTGAGCATGACGGCCGTCGACAGGTTGTAACGGTGGTTGCTGCCGCCGCCGATCTCGACCGCGGCCTTCTCGAAGACGCGCATGCCCGGCGTGGTCTTGCGTGTGTCAACGAGCACGGTCTTGGTGCCCTCGAGCACCGCGGCCATCTGGTGTGTATAGGTAGCGATGCCGCTCATGCGCTGCAGGTAGTTGAGCGCCACGCGCTCACCCGAAAGCAGCACGCGCGCATCGCCGCGCACCTGGCCCACGTGGTCACCGGCGCGCACCTCGTCACCATCGGCAACATCAAACAGCACCGAGCTCTGCGAATCCAGCAGCTCAAAGGTGCGAGCGAACACATCCAGGCCCGCGATGATGCCATCGGCTTTGGCGATGAGCTCCACCGTGGCGGGACGCGCCGTGGGACACACGCTCGCCGTGCTCACGTCCTCAAAGGTAATGTCCTCGCGCAGAGCCTGCAGAATCAGATCATCGACGACGAGCTTCATGGTAATGGGATTCATGGTCTACTCCTCCACGGCCTGCGTGCCGGCGGCACGGGCCAAATCATCGATTGCCAGGGTATCGGCGCTCAGGGCGCGATGACGGCCATCGAGCGCGGGATCGCCCGCCCGCTCCACGGCCAGTGACTCGCCGGTACGCATGTACCACGCGGCGCGGCGACCCCAGACCAGCGCCTCGAGCAGGCTGTTTGATGCAAGGCGGTTCTTGCCGTGAACGCCGTTGCAAGCCGTCTCGCCCGCGGCGTAGAGCTCGGGCATCGAGGTGCGGCCGTCCTTGTCGACCCACACGCCGCCCATAAAGTAGTGCTGCGTGGGTGTAACGGGGATAGGCTCGTCCAAGATGTCGCGTCCGTCCTCCAGGCAACGTGCGCGGATATTGGCGAAGTGCCCGGTCACTACGTCGCGCTCGACGGGGGCAAAGCTCAGCCACTCGTGCTCGGTACCGTCCTGCTTCATCTGCTCGCGAATGGCGGCGGCGACCACATCGCGCGGCTGAAGCTCGTCGGTAAAGCGCTCGCCGGCGGCGTTGAGCAAAATCGCTCCCTCGCCGCGGCAGCTCTCGCTGATTAGGAAGGTGCGGCCCGGCTGCGGCGAGAACAGACCCGTGGGGTGAATCTGCACGTAGTCCAGGTGCTCCATCTTAATGCCATGCTCCTGAGCGATGTAGCAGGCATCGCCCGTAAGCTGCGGGTAGTTGGTCGAATGGTCGTATACGCCGCCGATACCGCCCGTCGCCCACAGCGTGTGGCGGGCATGGATCTTAAACGGCTCCCCCGCCCTTACCCGCGA
>URWQ01000128.1 GCA_900551635.1 uncultured Collinsella sp.
CGCCGGCGAGCTGCCGTTTGAGCTGACGGCGAGCGTTGCAGGCGTTATGCTCGTGCGCTCGGCACGCCCCGATTCCAAGACGAGCAAGTGGCTCGCCGTGCTCGGCATCCTCGTCAACGTTGGCTTGGCCGGCTACGAGATCGTTTCGTCCCTGCGGGTTGGCGGCAAGCTCATCGCGGTTCAGTTGGTGCTGACGTTTGTGCTGGTCATCGCCGCCAACCTTATCGTCTATCGCCTCACGCGCACGATCGAGCCCGACGAGCTTACGCGCTGGGCGTTGATGGTGCTTGCCGTGTGGACTGCTCAAGCCATCATCCTCAACGTGATTGTCAAGCCGCTGTGGTCGCGCCCACGCATGCGCGTGATCGAGGTGACGCAGGGACTCGAGTTTCAGCCGTGGTGGGTGATCGGCAACCCCGACAAGTGGGCCTATATTGCCGCCGGCGTGATCAAGGACGGCTTTAAGTCGTTTGCGAGCGGACACACGGCGCACGCGGCAATCGGCCTCATGCTCGCTGGGCTTCCCGCGACGGCCTTTAAGGAAAAGCCGTCGCGCCGTCGTGTGGTCTTTTGGACGGCGGCTGTGGTCGCGGCGCTCGTCGCGTTTGGCCGCATCGTGATCGGAGCGCACTTTTTGAGTGACGTGAGCTGCGGTTTTGCTCTGGTACTGGCACTTGAGTGCCTTGCCGCGCGCATTGCCTATCCCAGCGGCGTACAATAGCTCCGTTTGAATCATCTGGCCGATACCCGGTAAGAGAGGATTGCCATGCTCGCGTTCAACAACGACTATTCCCACGGCGCACACCCAGCGGTGCTGCAGGCGCTCGTCGACACCAATATGGAGCCGCAGCCCGGCTACGGTACCGATGCACATACCGAGCGTGCCAAGCAATTTATTCGCGAGGCCTGCCAGGCGCCTGACGCCGACGTGTTTTTCCTGGTGGGCGGCACGCAGGCTAACGCGACGGTGATCGACATGCTGCTTGCGCCGTACGAGGGCGTCGTTGCTGCCGAGACTGGCCACGTTGCCTGCCACGAGGCGGGCGCCATCGAGTTTGGCGGCCACAAGGTGCTCACCATCCCCGGCTACGAGGGCAAGATGCACGCCGAGGACCTCGATAACTATATCCAGGTGTTCTACGAAAACGAGAGCTACGAGCACACGGTGTTCCCGGGTGCCGTGTACGTGAGCCTATCGACCGAGTACGGCACGCTGTACTCCAAGGCCGAGCTCGCGGCGATTCACGCAGTGTGCCAGAAGCGCGAGATTCCGCTGTTTGTGGATGGCGCCCGCCTGGCCTATGCGCTGGCGGCCGATGAGTGCGACATTACCCTGCCCGAGCTGGCGCAGCTGTGCGACGTGTTCTACATCGGCGGCACCAAGTGCGGCGCGCTCTGCGGCGAGGCTGTGGTGTTCTGCGGCATGCGCGCCCCGGCGCATCCCATTCCGCGTATTAAGCAGCACGGCGCGCTGTTGGCCAAGGGCCGCCTGACGGGTGTGCAGTTTGAGGCGCTCTTTACCGACGGCCTGTATTTTGAGATTGGCCGTCAGGCGATCGAAACCGCGCAGGCGCTTCGTCGCGTGCTGCACGAGCACGGCTACCGGTTCTTCTTGGAGACGCCGACTAACCAGCAGTTCGTGATTCTGCCCAACGAGGACATGGCGCGCATTCGCGAGCATGCGGCGATCGAGTACTGGGAAAAGTACGACGAGACCCACACGGTGGTGCGCTTTTGCACCAGCTGGGCCACGACGCAGGAGGATATCGACGCGTTGGCGGCGGTTCTGTAGCCTGATGTAATGACGAGGGGCCGCCTTGCGCTTGGGTTTGGCGCAAGGCGGCCTTTGTTTTTGAGGGAGAAGGGTTGTATGACCGAGATGTCCGATCCGACGATTCGTCTGGCGACGCCCGATGATGCGCCGGCGTTGCTTGCCATCTATGAGCCGTATGTGCGCCAGACGGCGATTACCTGCGAATACGAGGTGCCGAGCGTTGAGGAGTTCGCCGGGCGCATCGAGCGCACGCTCAAGCGCTATCCGTATCTGGTGATGGAACTGGACGGGCGTCCGGTAGGCTATGCCTATGTGAGTCCGCTCAACAGCCGCGAGGCATACGACTGGTCGGTCGAGACATCGATCTACCTGGCGCGTGATGTGCGCCACGGCGGGCTGGGCCGCAAGCTGCATGACGCGCTCAAGCAATGCCTGATCGCGATGGGTATCACCAACATGTGCGCCCTCATCGCCGTGCCGCACGACAAGGACGATGAGTACCTGACGCACAACAGCCAGGACTTCCATGCCCATATGGGGTATCGCCTGGTGGGCGCCTTTGACCGCTGCGCCCAAAAGTTCGGCCGCTGGTACGACATGTGCTGGATGGAGTTGGTCCTAGCCGAGCGCGTCCCCAACCAACCCAAACCAACCTGGTTCCCCGACCTCCCCAAACCTACCATTTAGGGACAGGTTTATTTTGGCAGGTTAGCCGATGGGCTCGGTGTATTTGGCACGGTCGGTGCGCTGGATGCGCTTGGAGACATGGAGCGGTCGGCCGTCGGTGTCGTACACGTAGTCGGTGATCAGGATCAGCGCCTGCCCGCGCCCAACGTTGAGCAAAAACGCCTCGTTTTGCGAGGCATAGCACACCTCAAAGGTCTTATGTCCCTGTGCCGGCGCGCGATGGAATTCCTGGCGCAGCGTGGCGTAGAGCGAACCGTTGATATCGCGATCGATGAGTGCTTCGAAGCTCGGTGGTAGATAGGTGGTCTCCAGGCACAGCGGCTCATCGTCCAGATAACGCAGGCGGACAAGTTTGACGAGCTTGCTGCCCACGGCGACATCGAAGAACTTGGCCGCATTGCCCGCGGCCTTGGCAAAGCCCGAGTCCACCGTGCGCGTGGTGGGCTTCATACCCTGACCCTGGACCTGTGTCGTGTAGCTCGAAAACACCAGGTTGTTCTCGTGGAGCGCCGGCGTGTCGGCCACAAAGGCGCCACGCCCGCGCTCGGTGCGCACCAGGCCCTCATCAACGAGCACCTTAAGGGCGTGGCGTACGGTGCTACGCGACAGCCCCGATTCGTCCATGAGTTCCATCTCGGACGGCAGCTTGTCTCCGCGAGCGTAGGTGCCGGAGGCGATGCGGTCGCGCAGCATGCCCGCCAAGCGCTCGTATTGGGTCAGTCTCTTTTTAGATGAAGCGTTCATGCGATCAACCTGTATCTAACCTGTATGCGTATCTAATCAAGCATGTATTCAATACAACAACAAAACCGCTGGTAGCAAGTTATCGAAAACCGTATCAGCAAATTATCTAAGACAAATATAGCATACAACTAGTCGACATAACCAAAACATGTATGTAACTTGTATGCCATCGAGAGCATCAAACGAGAAGAAAGGCTGATGTACGATGACTACTCAGGAACAGGTTAAGGACGTCGTCTCCCAGGTTTTGGCCGACAAGGCAGACAAGGGCGGCATCAAGCGCGTCGTGTGGATTGGCGCCGGCGGATCCAACGGCGGCAACTATCCTGCCCAGTACTTTATGGAGCACGAGGCCACGCAGGTCGTGAGCTCCAGCTACACCAGCAATGAGTTCGTGCACGCCACGCCCGCCTATGTCAACGAGAACACCCTGGCCGTCGTCGTATCCATGCGCGGCACCAAGGAGACCATCGTCGCCGCCCAGGTCGCCAAGGACCACGGCGCCAGCACCATCGCCATCTATGTCGACGAGTCCGGCCTCACCGAGGTCTGCGACTACAAGATTCAGTATGACAGCCTGGCCGTCGACGAGTCTTGCATGGGCCGTACCAACTCCGCCGTCGTGACCATGATCGCCATGGAGCTTACGCAGCAGACCGAGGGCTATGCCGAGTATGAGACCGCTATGGCCGCCTTCGACCTGGTTGACCCCATCTATCGCAAGGCCGTCGAGTACACCCGTCCGCTCGCCGCCAAGTGGGCCGAGCAAAACGCCGACAAGCCCTGCATCAACGTGATGGCTCAGGGTCCGCTCTTTGGTGCCGCCTACGTCTTTAGCATCTGCAACGTGCAGGAGATGCTGCAGATCGACTCCTGCACCATCAACACCTGTGACTTCTTCCACGGCCCCTTCGAGATCCTGGACAAGCGCACCTCGCTGTTCCAGCTCATCAGCGTCGGCCGCAGCCGCTGCAACGACGAGCGCGGTATCCGCTTCGTCAACCAGTACGGTGGCGAGCGCGTCTATCAGCTCGACGCCAAGGAGCTCGGCCTCAACGACATCAAGGACAGCGTGAGCGAGTACTTCAACCACCTGATCTTTGCCCCGATCCTCAACAACGTGTACATGCGTGCGCTCTCTGTCGTCACCCACAAGGACTACATGACGCGCCGCTACATGTGGAAGCTGGACTACTAAGAGTTACGCGGTTTTACCAAACCGCGTAACGGCTCGACGCTGCGCGGACCGCATTTGGACAATCTGACGTTCAACTTCAAGGGCGCGACCAGAAGGTCAGCGCCCTTTCGTTTCACGCCACCTTGCCTCAAATGCGGCCCGCTCGCTGACTTATGCTCAACCAGCGGTGCCTTAGACGTTGGGTGTTCCTATAGTTTTGTCAACCGTCGGGGCTACTCCCGGTAGGGCACCCGGTCGCGCATCACGGCGTATATCGCCCTGAGCCGCTTCCTCGCGACGGCCTTGAGCGCCCGCCCGTGCCCCATGCCCCGCGCCCTGCAGGCCCGGTAGTACTCGCCGTAGCGCCCCGAGGACCTCACCAGGCTGTTGCACGAGAAGATCAGCAGGGACTTGAGCCTCGCGTCGCCGCGCCTGGACGCCCTGACCGACCTCACCGACGTGCCGGAGCTCCTCACCCTCGGGGCTATGCCGCAGTACGAGGCCAGGTGGTCGTGGTCCGGGAACCTCCCGATGTCGCCCGACACCGCGAGCTGCGCCGCGGTCCTCGGGCCGATGCCGGGCACGGTGAGCAGACACGCGTAGGTCTCGTCGCCCTCGAGCAGCGCCGCCGTCTCGGCCTCGAGGGCCCCGGCCTCG
>URWQ01000129.1 GCA_900551635.1 uncultured Collinsella sp.
GTAATCGCCCGCCCAGGTCTCAGCGGCCAGATCCTCGGCGGATGCCGTGAGAATGTGGTTCACGAGCGACTGCACCTCCTGGTAGCGGTCGCCCAGCGCGTGCTTGCGGTCGTCGCCGTCTCCGAGCTCGCCAGCGAGCACCTTCGCCGCGAGGTCTGCTGCAGGCGTCTCGTCGATGCCGTGGATAAGCGAGTCGGGATCGCCGTTGGAGCCGCCCACCATGGCCTCCCACTCCGCGCGGGAGATATAGCACTTGTTGATGTCGAGGTTGCCCGCCCAGCCGTCCAAGCGCCCGCAAGAGGAGTACTGGCGGATGGCGCAATCGTAAGCGCCCTCGTGCCACGGCGCGTCCTGGTAGCCAGTGGGATTCATGTCGGCGTACTGTGCCACCCACGTCTTAGCATCGGTGAGGCCCCACGGGAACACGCTCTTGGATGCGTAGATACCGATGCGATCCACGCTCACGCCAAGAAGCTCGGCCAAACGCTCTGCCATGGCCTTGAGGTAGGACGTGTCGCCCCATGCCTTGTTGCCCCGCTCCTCCCAGTCGATGAAGAACGCGGCCTTGCCGACGTAGCCCTTGCAGCGCTCATAGAAGTACTCGGCCTCCGCCTCGGCATCACCTCCGTTGACGTAGTGGTACACGCCGACGAGCTTGCCAAGACCGATCGCCTGCTGGATTTGGCGGTCGCAGTCGGGCGACACGTAGCGCGTGCCCTCGGTAGCCTTGCAGATAACGAAGTCGAACGGGACAGCCGCGAGGTTGATGCCGTTCTGCCAATTGCTGATGTCTATTCCGTTCATTCTATTCAGCGCTCCCTATCGCTATGAAATAAGCCCAATCAACTTGTTCGTACTGCTCGCGGCTCAGCCGCACCACGCCCTCGTAGGGGTCGTGGAAGGTCGCCGCCTCGCCGTCCCATCCGCAAAGCAGGACGATGTGCCCGCCGTAGTTCGTGCCGCCTTCGCGGAGCTGGCCAGTTAGAATGAACTGGGGCGGCAAAACACCATCCAGCCGCCAGCCGCCTCGTCCAAGGCGTCATCGGCGTTGTCGTGGATAGGCGTGTAGCCCAAAGCCTGGTCGTTCGCGTTCATCCAACGGCAGAACTTTTCCATGTCGTTCACGCCGTCCGTGAGGCACGATTCGCCAACGAAGCCCAGCATCTGCGCCGGCGTGCATGCCTGTCCGTAGAGCCATTCCCACGCCATGGCCGCGCACGTGAGGCCGCAGCCGGCAGCAGCCAGGTCTTCGCCCGCATACGAAAGCCCGCCCCAGCGCTCGTCTGCTTGGAGGTAGACGGGCACCTCGGCGGGCTTGTCGAGCGGCTTGTCGTAGATGACGGGCAAAGGCTCTTCCTTCGGCACCTTCGGCACGTTAGAGGCTATAAGCGCCACGTCGGCGAAGGCGGCGAGCAAAGCAAGCAGCGAGATGGCGGCGGCGATGCGCACGAGGCGCTTGCCACCCATTCCTAGTCGTCCTTCTTCGGAGTGCCCATGGCAAGCAGCGCGTCGAGCCACTTGTCTGTCACGCCGACCGCCTTGAAGGCTGCATATGCCACCTGCACGCCGCCTACCGCGGCGAAGATGGACGTAACCCACGCCGTGGGGTCAGTCGGCATACCCCCGGCCATGGCCGTCAATGCGCCGCACAGCGCCGATACTGCGATGGCCGTCCAGCGGGCGACATTGCCGGTCATCGCCTTCGTCTTGATAGCCTGCACGATATAGGGCACCACGAGGACGGTCAGCACCGTGAGTCCTGCCTGTATATCAGTCATCTTTATCTCCCTGTCTCCTTGTTGTACATGAGGTCGACTCGGTCGTAGATATGGTCGACCTTCTCGGCCATGCCCTGGCTACGCGCCTGGCTGTGGACCAAGTCCGCGTGGAGGACGTCATTTGACGCGACAACCGACTCCATGAGCGTTTTCATTCCTTCAATCAGGGTGTTGCTGCGCTCCATCTGGGCGGCGATGCGCCCCTCCATTTGGGACCGCTCGCGGTCGCGCTGCGCCCTCTCGTCGACTTCGGCCTGCTTGCGCTCCTCGCGCTTCAGGTCGAGCTCGCCCTTCCGCTGGTTTTGGCGTTTGTACTCCTCAAGAAATTGTCTCCCGAAGTAGAACGCAACGAGCGTCAGGAGCACGCCGCCAAGCCAAGCCGGTCCGTAAGGCGCAAAAAGCTTGAGCACTTCCATCCTGGGCGCCCTCCTTCCGCCTATTCGGCCGTGTACTCCTCGCCGGTGATTTCCTTGTACTCGTCGGCGGTGATCCATTTGCACTCGACAGCCTTGTAGACGCGCGCCTTGCTCCAAAGGTCTTTGTCGTAGTACTTCTTGACCTTCGCGAAGTGCTTGGAATGCTCAACGGTTTTCTTCGTAGCCATTACTGGTCACCTCCCACGGTCATGAGCAGGTAGTCGATGTTCGCCGTGTTGGTCTCGGTCTGCGTCGGCTGGGACGCCTGCTCGCGCATCTGTTCGAGCAGCGCCGGGAGGTCGGGCACCTCGCCGTTGGCGTAGGCGGCGAGCGCGGAGGTGTAGGCGAGCTTTCGCGCCTTCCGCTCCACGTACTCGTCATCGTCGATAACGCCCGCGTCGTGCGCCGCGTCGGGGTCGCCGATCTGCGACAGCAGGTCGCGCAGGGCGTTGACCTCGGCCAGGGTGCCGTCTCGAAGCTCGTCGGGGCGCGGCATGTCTTCCTCAGTGTCCATGCGGACTCCTTCCTTATCGGGGAATGTGCCGCCATCGTATTAGCGCCGTGAGATTGCCTGACCGTTTGGGCGGGCGCGAAGAAAGAAGGCGCGCCGCAGCACGCCTTCGCTGTCTTGGTTATTTCGTTTTCGACCCGTCTAGGCCGCCGTTTTGAGTTGCCGCCCTTCCGCTATGGCGAGGGCGTTCCTCCCGAATCGTCTCTCGGGCTTGGTTGCATTGAGCAACCCCCCCCCGCGAGATTTTCGAACAGGCTGCGGTACAGCGCGTCCATGGCCAGCACGCTGCGGTGCGCGTCCAAGTGAGCCATGCCGCCGCGCCAGCTCTGGTAGCTCTGCTGCACCTGCTCGGGCGTCATGACCCCCTCGGCCACCATGCGCGCCATCTTCTTCAGCTTGCGTCGCTCGCGCGTGATGGAGTCGCGGCACGGCTTCATGACGATGCGGCCCGTTTCGGTGTAGAAGATGCGCTTCTTCAGCCACGTGAAGCCGCGCGTCAGCTTCACCACGCGGGTCTTGCGCGGGTTCAGCGCGATGCCGAGCTTCGCGCACTCGTGCTCTATCAGCAGAAGGCACACTTGCAGGTACTCCTTGGACTCGTGGATCAGGTAGAAGTCGTCCATGTAGCGCCCGTAGGCCTCGGGGCGCAGCATCTCGGCCACGTAGTGGTCGATGCGGTTGGGGTGCGCCACCGCGCATATCTGGTTTGGCTCGCTGCCCAGGCCCAGGCCGACCTCGCCCTGCGCGTCTATCAGGCGGTGCTCAAGGGCGACCACGCGCGGGTCGAGCAGCGCGTCGGCCACCTGCCGCTTGGCCGGCTCGTGGGCAATGCGCGCGAAGTAGTCGGAGAAGTCGCCCAGCAGTATGTAGCCCTCGCGCCCATGCCGCCGCCAGTGGTCGGCCAGGTGGCGCTTGAGCAGCTTAAGGGCGTAGTCGGTGCCGCGCCCCTTGATGTTGGCGGAGTTCGCGGATACGAGCGTGGGGACTATCGCGGGCACGAGGGCGTTCTGGGACAGCGACTTCTGCACCACGCGCTCGGGGAAGTGCACTGCACTGATGTGGCGCAGCTTGCCGCGCTCCCACAGGTCGAAGCGGATGAAACCCCGGCATATGTCGCGGCCCTCCAAAAGGTCTTGGCGCGATTTCACGGCGTTTCGCAGGTAGTCCTTCATGTACCGCTGCGTCGAGGCCTTCCACATGACGCCCCGCGCGGCCTGCTTGGAAGCCTTGCACAGGCTGTTGAGGTCGGCCACCGTCTCAAGGGTGCACGCCTTGACGCGCTCGGCCTTTGCCTTGGCCCGCTTCTCCTCGCGGCGCTTCCGGCGTGCGGCCCGCCTTTGCTCCGAGTTCATAGAAGGCACCCCGCACGGCTTGCAATGTGGCTCTGACAGCCGCTTGAGGTATGGCCATGAAACGCGGCGAAGCCACGGAGCGCCGCGCCATGCAAGCAGCGTCCGGCCACCCTCGCGGGGTGCGTATTTACGGGCTCGCGCCCGATGGTCGCGCCTTCCTTCCTCTCAGCGCTCTGCTTTCGGCCCGCTGGCCTACTCGGTCTGGCAGTAAGGGAATCCGGGGCGGGGGCGAACCCAGGTGTTCGTCGCCGAATTGTAGTTGGCATTGCCGTTGTTGTTGACGTAGCACACGTTGGACGAGGAGCCACCCATGACGGAACGCAGCCACCAAGGGTACCGACTTCCGTTGATTCGGTGCGCGGTGTCCCTGAACAGGTCCCACTGGCAGTCAAAGCCGACGCTGTAGCCCTTGGTGCCCCACACCGGGCAGCCGTACACCTCCATCTCGGACAGCGAGAACACCTTGCCGATATCCTGCCAGCTCCAGCTGTTGGAGTCGTTGAGCGCGCCGCTGGCGCTGTACCTCTCCTCCAGCAGGACGCGCTGGGTGAGCAGGTACTTGGTCAGGCCCTCGGGCAGGCACGCCTCGAAGGCCGTCTCCCACGTCTTGAGGTTGCTGCCCAGGTAGGGGCATTTCTGGTCGGCGGTGCCCTGGTTGGTGTTGGTCGTGTTCCACACCAGGAAGCTGTCGTTGGTCGCGCCGGTCACGGTCTTGGCCACGGACACGGGAGCGGACGCCACGAACGCGATGTGGTGGCCCTTGCTCCGGTCGTCGCAGTACAGGTACGGGTCGATGTGGGCCAAAAGGAATCGCACGGACTGCTGGGCGGCGACGGCGGATGCGCTCACGAGGGGCACGTCCAGGTAGTCGCCCACGCGCAGGCCCGCGAAGTTCGCGGCGGCGATGCGCTTGTGCAGCGCGTCGTACACGTTGCCGCTGCCGATCTCTCCCGCCAGGATGG
>URWQ01000130.1 GCA_900551635.1 uncultured Collinsella sp.
ACAGGAGGCCACTTAATGTGGCCTCCGTCGTGAGCAGGACTGTAGAGCAGGAAACCTAAGCCGGTGTCCCCGCTCTCCCGGGGCCGAACGCCCTAGTTGTTGAGCATGCGGTCGAAGCTTCCCGAGTCGCCATCCCGATAGTCGGCGGTCATCAGGATCTCCTGCGGAATGCGCCCGCCCTCGCGCAGCACGTTGCGGAACTGCACGCGCGTGACCATGGGCAGATCCTTGATCGTCGCTGCCAGGTTCTGCGGCACACCCTGGTTGGCAGCCGCGGGCTCGCACTCTCCGCCGGCCTTCACGCGACGCTTATGCTCGGCGAGCATAGCGCGATACATGCCGGCATGCAGGCGAATCTCAACCACATTGGCATTGCGAGTCTGCTCGACGATACGCGCGCCCTCGCGATCGATATCGCCCACGTAGTAGACGTAGTTAAAGCGATAGCCAATCTCGGCCAGATAATCGTCCAGGGCATGCGAGACGCTCGCCTTGCATCCGCCGCCAAAAATCACGCCGCCCACCTTGATGCCAAAGAGCTTGGCGTGCTTGCGGCCACGCAGCAGCTTGACGATCTCGTCGTAGGTGTCCAGGTTCTCGACCATAATGAACGGCTTGTCGGCTCCCAGCGTAAAAAAGCCCGTAAAGTGCACGGGGCGATTGGGGGCGACCTTGATCGCCTGCATGCTGATGCCCTTTTCGGTCATACGCCTGATCAGGCGCTCACCGTGCTTGCCGTCAAAAGCCTTCTCGTCGTTAAAGATCTGGTAGGCACGCTGGCGGCGCGAGGCAACCGGCGTATCGGCACCTCGGTTCTGCTCGATCCAAGCCTGGATGATTGCGATTTCCTCGGCAATCTTGCGGTTGGACATCTCGTTGTGCTGAGTGCGCTGCGGAGCCTTTTTGCCGTCCTTGCCCTCGACCTTTACGATCTGTGTCTGCTGCTCCTTGATCTTGGAGAGCGCCATAGGCGTGGGGACAACCTTGAGCAGCTGCCTGCCTAAAACGCGGGCAAGGGCAAACGCCGAGACCTCGCCGTGGACGGACGACTTGGGCTGCTGGGCAGCAGTATCTGCTGCGGCAGACTCCGGCTTCTTCTGAGACTTGCGCTTAGAATCGCCCTGGGAATTGCGCTCGTGCTTCGGCATAGACGCCTGCTTCTGCGGACGATCGAACTTGCTCTCCTTCGCCGGCTGGCGCTTAGGCTGCCCCGAAGAAACCTCGGCCTTCGCATCCTCGTTCTGCGGCGTGGTCTTCTCGGTTGCAGTCTCGGCATGGGAACTGCGGCCCCCACGATGGCGACGGCGGCGAGGCTTGCTCGACGCGCCCTGCTCCGCCTGCTCATCAGTAGGCTGCTGGCCCTTGGCCTCGGCATCAACCTCAAGCCGCGGCTCAACAGGCTTTTGCTCGCGAGCCACCGGCTCAACGGCCTTCTCGTCCTGGGTGGTCGAAACCGACTCGCCCTTCTCCTGACGCTTTACGGGATACGCACGTCCCGCAAAACCGCGGCCGGGACGACACGAACCCGGAGCCTTCTTGGCAGACTCCTCAACATCGTCTGCAACCTCAGAAGACTCTTCAACCTCACGCGCGGCATCCTGCTGTGCAGTCTTAAAGTGAGCACCGCGACGACGCTTGGGCTCTTGGGCCTCCACGGGCTTTTGCTCCCTCGCGGGCTTCTGCGACTCGGCAGCAACCTCGGTCTCAAGAGCCTCAGCATCCGTCTCACCCTTTCGAGCGACGGCGCGACGGAAGCGCTCCTGCTGGGCGCGGCGCTGCGCATCGCGCTTGCCACCCCCGCCAAAACCGCCGCGTCCTGCCTTGGCCGTAAAGGCACGAACGACGCTCTCGTCAAGCAGCTCGTCGGTATCGACATGCTCGCGCGGAGCCGTTTCCACCGAAGCGGGCGCCTCGACAACGTCCTCGACGGCCTCTTCGGCAACCTCGACGGGCCGCTCCTGAGCATCGTTAATCTCGGCATTGATGGTATAGAACGCCGGGCGCCCGTTAATGCCGCTACCCTCGATCTTTGTCACGATATTTGCCGCGATAAGCTCATCGCGCATCGCCTTGGTGTCACATTCCTTATCGACGGAGCGGAAAATCTGCGCCAGCGCACTCGACTTAATCTTGAGCGCCTTGCGGCAAAGCAGGTCGTAGGCAACCAGCTTGGCACGCTCAGCAGAAAGCGATGTCTGGCTGCTCAGACGCTCAGCCAGGGCATCGACATTATTTTGGTTATCGGAATATACCGTCTTGGCCACGGGGCCCCTTTCATATGTACACATATACGTCTATATGGTACAACGCGCGCCCTTATCCACGCAAAACATCTGCGAGCACACTCGAGCGTCACCCGCTTTTGCATGAAAAAAGACCGAGCCCGCGAAGTCGCGGACCCGGTTTTTCCGAGTCAAATGGATGGGAGATTCAACCCGTCCGACCGACTAGGCCTTGGCGGCCTCGGCGTCAGCGGGAGCCTCGGCGGCAGCGGCGCGACCGTACTCGGCCTTGCCCATCTCGGACCACTCGGGCTCCTCATCAGGCATGGAGCCAGCCTCCTTGCCGAAGAACTCCTTGAGGCAGTTGACGGCGACGATGAGGCCCAGGACCATCAGCAGGACGGCAAAGACGAGCTGCAGGCCCTTGGTGGCGGCGACGGAGACGGCGGCCGGGGGGGGGGGGGGCGGGGTGGGGCTGGTTCGCCGTAGGCCTGGACGGCGGTCATGCAGCCCATGGCGCTCTGGACCAGCGAGGTGAAGGTGCAGCAGAGCAGGAAGGCGACGGGCACGTAGAGCATCCAACCCTTGCGGCCGGTGCACTTGCAGAACACAGCGAGGGTGATCATGGTCATGCCGCCGAGCAGCTGGTTGGAAGCACCAAAGAGCGGCCAGATGTTGGCATAGCCACCAAAAGCGAGGGCGAGACCGGGAAGCAGAGTGACGACCGTGGCGAACCAGGGGTTGCCGAGGACCTTCATGTAGCCGGCCTTGGACTCGATGGCCAGGGCGTCGTTGGTCTCGGCAAAGAACTCGGAGAACGAGGTGCGGGCGATGCGGGCGACGGCGTCGAGCGAGGTCAGGGCCAGAGCGGAGACGTTCATGGTCATGAAGACGGTAGCGAGCGTGCCGTCAACACCGAAGGCCTGCATACCGCGGGAGATGCCAGCGGCGAAGATCTGGAACGGGGTGGAAGCGACACCGGCGTTGAGGGCGCCGGTACCGGCGGTGTTCATGTCGGAGAACATGATGCCGGCGACGATGATGGCAAGGATGCCGACGAAGGACTCGACGATCATGGCGCCGTAACCGACCTTGACGGCGTCCTGCTCCTTCTCGACCTGCTTGGAAGAGGTGCCGGAAGAAACGAGGCTGTGGAAACCGGAGAGAGCACCGCAAGCGACAGAGACGAACAGGACCGGGAACATCATGCCGGAGGCAGTGGAGAAGCCGGTGAAGACCGGAGCGGTGATAGTGGCCTGACCGTTGACGCCCAGGACGACGATGCCGAGGACAGCGCAGACGATCATGACGATCATCATGATGGAAGTGAGGTAGTCACGCGGAGTCTTGAGCATCTGGATGGGCATAGCGCCAGCGAAGACCAGGTAGACCATGACGACGGCGAACCACTGGAACTTATCCAGGTAGACCGGGAACTGCATACCGACGGCGAACATGAGAACCATGAGGACCACGCCGGTGACGAACTCGGCAGCGCCGGTGAGGTTGAACTTCTTCTGGGCCCAACCAAAGGCGATAGCGACGAAGGTGAACAGGATGGAGATGGTACCAGCGCAGCCGGCGGCATAGGACTTGGTGAAGTCGATGGCACCGGTAGCAGCACCAGAAGCGTCAACGGCCGGGGTGAACATGAACGTCTTGCAGACCATGTCGGTGAAGGCGGCGATGACGATGATGCAGAACAGCCAGCAGAACAGCAGGAACAGGCGACGGCCGGTCTTGCCGATGTACTTCTCGATGAGCTGAGCGAGCGACTTGCCGTTGTTCTTCATCGAGGCGTACAGGGCGCCAAAGTCGTGGACGGCGCCAAAGAAGATGCCGCCGACGAGGACCCAGAGCACGACGGGCAGCCAGCCAAAGGCCATGGCGACGATCGTACCCGTGACAGGGCCAGCACCGCAGATCGAGCTGAACTGGTGCGAGAACGCGGTGAAGGCGGAGACGGGCGAGAAGCTGTTGCCGTCCTTCATGCGCTTGGCCGGCGTGAGGGCCTCTTTGTCAACGCCCCACTTGTTGGCCAGCCATCGGCCATAGCCCAGATAGCCGCAGGCGAGCACCGCCGCGGCCACAACCATGAGCAAAACTCCGTTCATTACATTTCCTCCTCTAAAAAGAACTTCCTAGACATAAAAAATGAGGGTCGTCGGTTGCGCTCGACGGCCCTCATCTTCATCAGCCGCCCGTTATCGTACGGGCTAGCTGTATGTGCTAACCCGCATCAGATAATTACTACGCTGATAATGTTTAGCTGATGCGTGAACATGTCTAAGAAATCCTCTTCAATCATGATGTGAACGATCCGTGCGCGTTCACATCCCCCAGTGGTTGAAAAGGAGTATGAAACTTTAGTTACCTAAAGTCAACGCAAATATGTAATGACTTTTCAACTTTTTTGGATTTCTCGGTATAAAACGCCACTGATCTCGGACTTTACCCCACGACAGTTTTTGCATGAGAGATGCCCCTGAGAGCCGCGGGAGCCGGGCGGCGCATATGAACTTTCCTGCTCTACAGTCCTGCGCAAGACGGAAAGCACATTAAGTGCTTTCCTTTGCGTG
>URWQ01000131.1 GCA_900551635.1 uncultured Collinsella sp.
AGGTGACCGATAAGCCGCTGTTCGTAAAGATGGCGCCGGTCAACGTCGCCGAGATTGCCAAGGCTCTCGAGGCCGCGGGAGCCGACGGCCTTTCGGTCATCAACTCTATCCAGGGCATGGCCATTGACGTTCATACCCGCAAGTCCCGTGTGGCCAAGCCCAAGGGCGGCCTTTCGGGCCCGCTGTGCCACCACATCGCCGTTCGCATGGTCTGGGAGGTCGCTCAGGCCGTCGATATCCCCATCAACGGTGTCGGCGGCGTCATGACGGGCGAGGATGCGGCCGAGTTTATCCTGGCCGGCGCCACCTGCGTGTCGGTCGGCATGGCCAATTTCGTCGATCCGTGCGCCTCGATTAAGATCGCGCACGAGCTCGAGGCCTGGGCCGAGTCCCAGGGCGTGAAGGACATCAACGAGCTGGTAGGTGCTTTTGAATGCTAGAGACCGACGCCCGCGACCGCGTTATCGTCGCCCTCGACTGCGACCGTGAGCGTGCGCTCGAGCTCGCCCACGAGCTTTCTGGTCATGCCGCTTGGCTCAAGGTGGGCATGACGCTCTATTACGCTGAGGGACCCGAGATCGTCAAGACGTTCAAGGACCTGGGCTTTAAGGTCTTCCTCGACCTCAAGTTCCATGACATTCCGCATCAGGTGCGCGGTGCCGCTCGTTCGGCCTCGCTCGCCGGTGCCGACCTGCTCTCGGTCCACGGTTTGGGTTCGGGCGCTATGCTCGCTGCGTGTCGTGAGGGTGCCGCGGAGGCGCGCGAGGATCGCGCCAAGCTTGTCGCCATCACCGTGCTTACGAGCATGAACCAGGATGCGCTGACCGAGATCGGTGTCGAGTCGCCCGTCGCCGAGGAAGCCGCCCGCCTGGCAAAGCTTGCCCAGGCCAACGGTATCGATGGCATCGTGTGCTCTCCGATGGAGGCCCATGACATGCGCGAGCTGCTCGGCCCCGACGCACTGATCGTGACTCCGGGCGTTCGTCCGGTGGGTGCCGCCCTGGGTGATCAATCCCGCGTGGCGACGCCCTCCCAGGCTATCGAGCGCGGTGCGAGCCACATCGTGGTGGGCCGACCCATCACCGGTGCCGACGACCCTGTTGCCGCATTTGACGCCATCGTTGCCGAGCTGGTCGAAAACGTCGCCTAAAAGATTCCCTCAAGTCACCACTTTTGGGTCTCATTAGCACAAATTAGCCCCTGTGCCTGCGAAAACTTTCCCATCCTTTGTGTGGAATCGCAGGTCAGGGGCTCAACTTTGACCTCCGTATATTGCACTTTTCGCAGGTATCGTCTAACCTATGGTGCCGTCGATTGGGCATTTAGTGCGTTTGACGTGCTAAAATGCCAATTATTGCATCAGATATAACCCAACTATTTGGAGGTTCGAATGGCACTCCCTCAGCTTACCGACGAGCAGCGCAAGCAGGCTCTTGAGAAGGCTGCCGCCGCACGTCACGCCCGCGCTGAGCTTCGCGAGCAGATCAAGAAGGGCGAGAAGTCCCTCGAGTCCGTGCTCAACTCCGATGACCCCATCGCTTCCCGCATGAAGGTTTCCACCCTCATCGAGTCTCTCCCCGGTTATGGCAAGGCCAAGGCCGCAAAGATCATGGAGGAGCTCGGCATCTCCGCTACCCGTCGCGTCCAGGGCCTCGGCGTCCGTCAGCGCGAGCAGCTCCTCGAGCAGCTGACCAAATAAGTGAGCGCTCAGGATTCAAAGCTCTTTGTGATTTCTGGACCGTCAGGTGCAGGCAAGGGCACGCTCGTCACTCGTGTGCGCGAGCGTCGCTCGAACCTGGGCCTGACGGTTTCGGCTACCACGCGAGCACCACGCAAAGGTGAGGTCGACGGCGTCAACTACTTTTTCCTGACGCGCGAGGAGTTCGACCGCCGCGTGGCAAACGGTGAGTTTGTTGAGTGGGCTGAGGTCCACGGCAACTGCTACGGCACGTTGGTGAGCGAGGTCACATCCAAGCTCGCCTCTGGCTCGTCTCTGATCTTGGAGATCGATGTTCAGGGTGCCCTGCAGGTCAAGGAGCGTTTTCCCGAGGCCGTGCTGATCTTTATCAAGCCGCCTTCGCTCGAGGTGCTTCGCGATCGCCTGGTCGGTCGCGGTACCGAGACACCCGAGACGATCGAGCTGCGTATGGCAAACGCCGCCGATGAACTTGCCCTTGCCGACCGCTACGACGACGTCGTGGTGAATGACGATCTCGACCGCGCGACCGATGAGCTCGTTCGCGTTCTCGATATGCATGAAAGGATCTGAGGTCCGTGTCCGTTGTAAAGCCTTGCATTGACGATCTTCTGGAGAAGACCGATCACAACCGCTTCCTGCTCGCCTCGCTTGCCTCCAAGCGCGCCTGCGACATTAACAGCATGCTGCGTGGCCAGCACAACCGCGTGCTTGCCGTCCAGGATGTCGACGACATCACCATTGCGCTTTCCGGCGCCGATACCATCTCGATGGCTATGGACGAGATCGTCGACGGCGATATCTCCTACGACGAGGCCCGTTACGAGAAGGCGCTCGGCCATAAGGTCGCTGAAGCCTAAATGGCAGCTCGCGTCTGCCTGGTCCACTATCACGAGGTTGGACTGAAGGGCAAGAACCGCGCACATTTTGAGCATATCCTCATGGATAACATCAAGGCGGCCTTGGCCGCCTTTTCCGTGAATGCCGTGTCTCGAATTTCCGGTTATATCCTCGTGACCTTTAACGAGCATCAGGCCGACGAGGCGGCGCGCGTCATTCGCACCGTCCCCGGCGTTGCCCGCGTGTCCCTGGCATATCACACGAACCGCGATCCGCAGGAGTACTGCGCCGCCGCCGTGAAGGCGTTGCGCGAGTTTGGTCCCTTTGAGTCGTTTAAGGTACATGCCAAGCGCTCTAACACCGACTATGAGCCCACCTCGATTGATATCAATCGTCAGGTGGGCGAGGTACTGTGCGAGGCGTTTCCCGATAAAAAGGTCCAGATGCACGACCCCGACGCGATGGTGCACGTACTGGTGGTCCAGGGTAGCGTTTACGTGTACGCACGCTCCGAGCGCGGCGTGGGCGGTCTGCCGGTGGGTTCTGCCGGCAAGGTCGTGACGTTGCTTTCCTCGGGCATCGATTCTCCGGTGGCGACCTGGATGCTCGCGCGTCGCGGCGCGGTGTGCGTGCCGGTACATTTCTCCGGTCGTCCGCAGACGCCCGATACGAGTGAGTATTTGGTGCAGGACATCATCCGCGCGCTTGAGCCGGGTGTCCAGATCGGTCGCCTGTACGTGGTGCCGTTTGGCGACTGCCAGCGTGAGATCTCGGTGACCTGCCCCAGCAACCTGCGCGTGATCATGTATCGCCGCATTATGTATTCGGTTGCCGAGCGCATTGCGCATATCGAGGGCGCCAAGGCCATCGTGACCGGTGAATCGCTCGGTCAGGTTGCCTCCCAGACGCTCGAGAACATCATGGCCGTCAATGAGGCCGTGAAGATCCCCGTGTTCCGTCCGTTGATCGGTTCGGACAAGCAGGAGATCATCGCACGCGCTGAGGAGATCGGTACGTTCGATATCTCGACTGAGGCCGCTCCCGACTGCTGCACGCTGTTTATGCCGCGCCGTCCCGAGACGCACGCTAAACTCGATGCCGTGCATGAGGCGTGGGAGTTGTTCGATCACGAGGAGATGATTGAGCGTTTGCTCAAACAGACCGAGTATATCGACTTCGAGAGCAACACGTATAAGGCCCCTAAGACCTTAAAACGCAAACATTCTGAGCTCGCTCCACGTGAGATTTACCAAGATCACGAATAATGTTGTGTATAGACCGGCGGTGCATTTGCATCGTCGGCCTTTTTGTATCTGGGCTTTTGGCGATAAACGGTTCATTTGTCGACGTGTGCCTGAATAAATGGACACTTTTCCGCAAGGTTTTGGTCAGCTTTTGTTTTGACCGCGAAAATCGGTGTGGACGTGCGGAGGCTGCGGCGTTCGTTTCCTGACACGATGGTGTTGGGAGGTGTTTGCTATGGCGCAGCGCGAGCAACACGAACGGGTTAAACGGATGGACCGCTGGGCCGACAAGCTGCTCGGCCATAAGGCGGTGATCGTGGCGATTCTGGTTGTCATTGCCGTCGCGAGCGGCTTGGCGATGGCAAGTTTTAATAGCCGCTCCAGCGGCGTGTCGTTTGAGCGTAGTGATGAGGTGAGCGCCTCGGAAGTACGCGGGGCCGGGGATGCGTCACCTGACGATGCCGATGAATCGTCGATCAAGAGTTCTTCTGCTGCCGAGGTGTACGTCGATGTTGATGGCGCTGTTGCGAGGCCTGGCGTGTACCGGCTCAAAGACGGAGCGCGGGTATCCCAGGCAATCGATGCCGCCGGAGGGCTTACGGCCGAGGCGGATGTGACAGGGCTCAATCGTGCGTCCAAGATCACAGATGGTCAAAAGATCCATGTGCCGACGGTAGGGGAGCAACAAGCGACTGCGGCGGTCGACGGGGGCGAAAGCGGCCCTGCCGCGACTCCTGGTGCGGGATCTTCGTCGGGGCTCGTGAACATCAATACGGCAAGTGCGGCGGAGCTGCAGACGCTTTCGGGCATCGGGCCTTCTATGGCCCAATCGATTATCGACGAACGGACGCAAAACGGGGCCTTTGCCTCGGTCGATGACCTTATGCGTGTATCGGGGATCGGTGAGAAGAAGCTCGCCAAAATTAAAGATTGCATCTGCGTATGAGTGCGACCGAGCGCGAGCATGTGATGCCACCGCGCCCATTGATGCCGTGGACGATGGCCCTTTGTGCCGGCTT
>URWQ01000132.1 GCA_900551635.1 uncultured Collinsella sp.
GTGCGGGAACGGCCTATTTGCTCAATGTGTTCGGCTGAGATCGGAAATCAACCCTGCGTTTCCGCAGGCCAGATTCCCATCCGAGCGTTTTTCGCTCATTTATGGACAGAAATCAATTCAAAAAAGTTCGCTCGCGCCCCCTGAAAAAGTCGGAGGCAGAAGAAGTACGCCAAGGAAAAGGGGTGCCATTCCGATGTGCGCTGCACACCTTCGGCACGCCTTGCACACTTAGCTGCACACCATTTTTCATTGAAGTGTGCAGGCTATTTTTCTTGTTTTCTCTCGTTTATGAGCCTTTTCCGATGCTGTCTCGCCGCCCTGCACGCCATGCACACCTTTTTTCCAATGACTATATATACGTGAGGGTTTTTATATATTTTCATATATAAGACTTATAAAATGGTGTGCATAGTGTGCAGTACCCCTAAATCCCCTGATAAATCAAGATTTAAGCTGCACACTATGGCCAAAAATGGTGTGCAGGATAGTGTGCATGGTGTGCAGGGTAGTGTGCAGCGCACGACGGAACGCACAAATAGGCATAACCTCCCAAGCCCATGCCGCACCCCTTCTGTACGTCCACCCACATCCGACTGCCGCCCGCAGGGCGGCCACCCTTGCATCGAGCGGATGCGAGATGCACATGGGCGCTCGAACGTCCTCAGACCGCTTCAGAGCCGTTTTAAGGCACGAAAAAAGCCCGAGGGGTACACGAGTACCCCAACGGGCTTAAAACGCCTTAAAACGCAAAATACGGCGTTTCACGGCGATGGGAACGGAAAGGGGACGCCATCAGGCGTCCCCCAACCTATACACAAGCGCAAACTCATTCTTGTAAAAGAAGAGTTCGACGCTTCCTCTTCTGGTGGAGGCGCGGAGAATCGAACTCCGGTCCACGAAAGCCCCCTGATTGGCATCTCCAAGCTCAGTCGCTGGTTTAGTCTCGGACGCTTTGCGCGCAGCGACACGCTCGCGGCATCCCAACCGGTTCGGTCTTAGCCCGCGCCATACCGATTACGTGCGCAGGAGCATTCCCCTAACATGACGTCGCGCCGGTGTCGGGGAAATCACCGGGTTGACGCGCCGCTATAAATTAAGCAGCGAGAGCCATAGGCTCAAAAGAAGAGTTGTTGTCAATTCAATTTGACGGTACCCCTGTTTAACGAGGCGAGGAGACCTCGGCTTGCTTCCTCTCTCAGAGCTATCGTGTCGAAACCAGTCGCCCCCGAATGTCGGGAAAGTCTGGATGGCATTGGGCACGAGCACCCAACGCCCGTCGACTTTTCAAGGAACACGCGGGGTGAACCCCGCTCGTGGATAGCTATCTTACCACGTTCTAAAGGCAGGCAGCTGTTCTATGCACGAGCTGTGAAGACCCCAATGTGCGCCGCACTTCGCACTTTTGCTACCGATCGCGTCACGTATATTTTCGCCAAGCAAAATTGACCCGTCGAAAGGACCGTTATGGATACCAAGCAGCAACTCGTCAATGCCCTCGCAGGCCTGGGCTCAACCATTACCGAAGCTATGGATGTCATCGAAGGCTTTGTCCCCTGCGGACATCCCGCCCTCACGGTATCGAACGCACTCGTCGCACTGGACGCTGACGATGATGCAGCTCTCGCCCAGCAGCTTGAGACCGTCGAGGGCTTTATCGACCACGTGAGCGAGAACCGCGGCGTGGCCGCCTACCACGGCATCGAGGTCGAGCTCGCGGGTCCCAAAGCCGATCTGCTCGCAGCAATCCGCGAGGTAGGCGCCCTTATGCAGACCGCAGGCGTCAAGAACACCCAGGTCAACGAGTGGGTCTACCGCAGTCTGGCAGCACTAAACGATTCCGACGAAAAGGCAGCCGAACAGCTCGCCGAAGTCCCCGCCATCAAAGCTGCACTTGCCTAAAAAGGCCTGCACCCTGACGGCTGCGGTGCCACCCGAATGCAGGCCATATACTCAATCGAAAACGCTAACGCAGGTAAGCCTTTGCGTTGCCCAGGCTGTAGGCGATCGTTGAGCCGTTGTGCAGCAACGACGACGTCTGCGGAGTGATCATGCCGGTAATACCCAATGCCAACAGCGCCGAGTTGGTGAGCATCACCTTAGAGTAGGAGCTCGTCAGACGGTCGATAAGCCCCTGACTCATGCGGCGCAGGCGCACGATTGCGGCCAGATCCGTATCGGTCAGGATGATATCGGCGACCTCCTTGGCGATGTCGCTTCCGCCACCCATCGCCAGGCCCACGTCGGCTAAACCGAGCGCCGGCGAATCGTTGACGCCGTCGCCCACCATGGCAACGTGGCGCCCCTCGCGCTTAATCCGCTCAACATACGCGTACTTGTCCTCGGGCAGCAGCTCGGCCTTAAACTCGTCGACACCTGCCTCGCGAGCAATGCGCTCGGCCGTGCGCTCCGAGTCGCCCGTGAGCATAACGACATGCTTAACGCCCAACGCGTGCAAGTCGGCGATGGCCTCGCGGACCCCGGGCTTAAGCGGGTCCTCGATACCGAGCACGCCCACAACGGTGCCGTCGACCGCCAGATACAGCGGCGACAGGCCCTGCATCTGGGACTCAATGCGCTCCTTAATGTCGGACTCGAGCTGCGCGCCCTCATCCTCAAACACAAAGTGTGCCGAGCCGATGATGGCGCGACGCCCTTCGATGGACGAAGCGATGCCGTGCGCCACGATGTACTCGACGGCGGCATGGCGCTCGCGGTGCTCGAGCCCGCGCTCGCGAGCAGCGTTGACGACGGCGCGCGCTACCGGATGCGGGAAATGCTCCTCCAGACAGGCAGAAAGGCGCAGAATCTCGTCCTCGCTCCAGCCATCGGTGGTGAGCACGCAGGCAAGACGCGGCTGTGCCTCGGTGAGCGTACCGGTCTTGTCAAAGACAATGGTGTCGGCCTTGGCAAACGACTCAAAGTACTTGGCGCCCTTGACCATCACGCCCATCTTGGCGGCATCGCTCATGGCAGTCATGACGGCGACGGAACCCGTGAGCTTGAGTGCGCACGAGTAGTCGACCATCAGTGCGGCTGAGGTCTTGATGAGGCTGCGGGTGGTAAGCGCAACCAGGCCCGCGAGCAGGAAGTTCCACGGGACGATCTTGTTGGCAAGGTCCTCCATGTGCGACTGACCCTCGGACTTGAGCGAGTCGGCCGTCTGCACGAGCGAGACGATCGAGCGCAGCTTGGTTTGCGCCGTGTTGGCGCGCACGCGCACCAAGATGCTGCCGTCTTCCACGACGGTGCCGGCGAATACATCGTCGCCCGCGCTGCGCTCGACGGCAAGCGGCTCGCCGGTCAGGGTCGCCTGGTTAACCATGGCGCTTCCCTGCTCGACCACGCCGTCGATGCAGATGGACATGCCAGTGCGCACGGCGACCAGATCGCCGGGCTCAAGCTCGGTCGCGGCAACGCTTACCTCGGTGTCACCGACGACCTTTTGCGCCTTGTCGGGCACATCGAGCAGCGAGTTGATGAGCTCGTTTTCGCTCATGGCGCGGGTGTAGTCCTCGAGCAGCTCGCCCACGTTGAGCAGGAACATCGTCTGGCCCGCGGTGTCGACATCACGCTTGACGAACGAAATGCCGATGGCCGAAGCGTCGAGCACAGGAACGGTCAGGCGCGGCTGCGCCAGCTCATGAAGGGCAGCGCGCAAAAATGCCATGTAACCGGCCACGACAAACACCGCACGCAGAGGCGTCGGCAAGAACCAGCGGCGCGCATAGTGGGCGCCGACAAGCGTGGCAAGATCCATGACGAGCTTGTTCTTGCGTGGCTCAAGCTGCATCACGTAACCCGTCTTTGCGTCGGCAATGGCCTGGGCATCGAGCGCACCCAAGGCGTCGAGCACGCCCGCACGACATTGCTCGTCATATTCGAGCGCCATCTGGCCAATACGGCCATAAACGCGCACCTTGTGCACGCCGTCGATATCGCCGCTGAGCTTAAGAAGTGCGTCGAGATCGCTCTCTGGCACAGGACCCGCCAATTGACGACGGGTCCTGCCGGGGATCTCGCTAATAATCGAGAATCTCATAGTTTGTGCCTGGGAGCGTTACTCGGCTGCCTCATCAGCAGCGGCCTCGCTCTGGGTGATGTAGGCAGCCTCGGCAACCATGTCATCGACATTGGCCTTGGCCTGCTCGACCATGTCCTGGTAGCAGTTCTTGACGCGCATACCGCACGCGATACCCTGCACGCAGGCATTCTTGACCGGAGCGCTGGTGAGCAGCTTGATGCCGGCCGTGCCGAGCAGAAAACCGCCACCAACAAGCAGGGTGTTAAACGTCGACTTCTTCATGTTGCTTCTCCCTTTTGCCGCATTGGACGCGGCACGGTGCCTTAGCACCCGAGTAAACAAGTTTGCTCGAGCACACTTTTGGAAAATAGTTTAGTTTATCTAACTATTGAGGTCAACAAAGGTTAACTTTTTGGAAATCTTGAGGCGCGGAACAGCCGACTTCTGGCGATCCGTCTGCCGCAACGTACATCTCCGGCATCCATGAAAGGCTCTCCCCCGACCCGACGAATCGAGGTCTAATACTTTTCCGCAAAGTGAACGAGCAAAATTGGACCCCCGAAGCATCCGCATTTTTCGCCAGCAAAACCGCAGGAAACACTCGGCAAAACCGCAGGAAACCGAGCCAGAAAAGTGTTGATGTTTCAAGGGTCCAAAATAGGTCGTTCACTTCGCGGAAAAGTATTAGACCCCGATTTCCGTCACTCCCACAATGTGGCAAAGGGACAGCCCCTTTGCCACATCCATAAAGAATGAGGGCGCCAACGGCGCCCT
>URWQ01000133.1 GCA_900551635.1 uncultured Collinsella sp.
AGTGCTCCAGCCTATCAAGAGCCCCTACCAATAAAAAGCCATAATTTCAGCCTGGCGCCCCTTCAAAGCGTGGGTCCCTGTAGACATCGCCAGTCACGTTACCATAGGGCCACCCAGGGGCATCCCCTTAAAAACATTCCGCAGCACGAGGCCCGCTTATCCGCAGCTCCGAAGGAGCACGATAAGCGGGCCTCAAGTGCGAGGACGTTTTTAAGGGGAAGCCCCTGGATGGCCCGGACAGACCGATCGGCGATGTCTACAGGTACTCGATTTGAGCGCCTTCCGTGTCGCACGTCAGAATATGCGTCTCACACTTGGGGAACTGCTCGCGTAGCTTGACCTGCAGGAACTTTGCCACGATGGTGTCGTCGGTCACCGCCATAAGGGTCGAGCCCGAACCGCTGATCCAGATGGTCTTGGCGCCGCCGTTAAGGCAGGTGTCGCGCACGGCGTTGTAGTCGGGAATCAGACGGCGACGATAGGGTTCCTGGATGCGGTCGTCATTGGCGGCGGCAATCAGGTCGAGGGCGCCCCTCCCGAAGTCGATTTTGGGCGAATCGGGTCGGGTCCGCCAGTCTCCAAGCCGCGCGTCATACCGGCGATGCGGCCCATCTGCCACACGGCGGTGGAGAGCGGAATCTCCTGCGGCACGACCTTGCGCGCCTCGCTCGTGTGTACCTCGTAGGGCGGAATCACGGTAATAAAACGCAGGCGATCGCTCACCTCGTAGCGCAGGCACCGGGGGAGCGAATCGGTCGGCGTAAAGGAGCAGACGGCGCCGCCCAGGATGGCGGGGGCGACATTATCGGGATGGCCCTCGACTTCGGTGGCAATGCAAACCAGCTCCGCGCGGGCGGCGGGGGGGGGAGGCCAATCTGCACCGCGGCGGCCATAATGCCGGCGACGACGCAGGTGGAGCTGGAGCCCAGGCCGCGGGCGACGGGAACGTCAGTCTGAATGTCGATGGCAACGGGAAAAGCCGGTTCGCCCCATGCGGCCAGTGCATCGACAAAGCTGACGTAGACCAGGTTGTCCTCGTTTTGGAACTCTTCGGGGCAGCCCGTGATGGTGAGCTTATCGGCGCGCTCGAAGGTGAAGTGCGAGTAGAGGCTGACGGCCATGCCGAGGGTATCGTAGCCAATGCCTAAGTTTGCGCTGGTGGCGGGGACGGTGATTTTGATCATGGGAATCTCCTGGGCGGTCTGCCTGTTTAGTTCGCTGCTCGGGCAGTCCTGGCTCGCTCGGAAAGCACATTAAGTGCTTTCCGGCTCGTGCGGAACTCGCGACGAACTAAACAGGCAGACCCGCATGTCAGTTCGTCATCATCCCGGTGGGTATCTGATAAAAGAAAGTGCGCCGGCTTTCGCCGGCGCCTTATAAGGGGTTTTAGTTGGTAGCCATCTTTTTTGCTGCAGACTCTACGTAGTTGGCCATGTCGGCTACGTCGCAGACGTCTTCGAAGCGGACGGGCTTGGATTCGAGTTCGGCGAGCTGGGTCGGGGCGACCGTGTTGGTGGCCTGCTCGAGTACGCGCATAGCCTCAAAGTCGTCCTCGGGAACGTCGAGCCCCAGGGCGTCGCAGCAGGCGCGCGGGAACTTGTAGGGGCTGGCGGTCGAAAGCAGCACGCGGGCCTTGGCGCCCTCGGCGGGAGCGACCTTTTCAAAGACGTGATAGCCGCAAGCGGTGTGCGGGTCGATCATGTAGCCGTTCGCATCCCAGCAACTCTTGATGGCAGCGCGGACCTCGTCCTCGCTGGCCCAACCGCAGCCAAAGACGCTCTGAATCTTTGCCAGCAGGTCAGTGGGAACCTCGTAGCGACCAGTCTGTGCCAGCTGCTCCATAAGGCCGGCAACGAGTTCGCAGTCGCCATCGGACAGGAAGTAGAGCATGCGCTCCAGGTTGGAGCTGATGAGGATGTCCATCGACGGCGAGATGGTCGTGAAGAACGGACGGTTGCGGTCGTAGACGCCGGTGGTCAGGAAGTCAGCCAGCACGTTGTTCTTGTCGCTTGCGACGATGAGCTTGGCGACGGGCAGACCCATGCGCTTGGCATAGTAGCCGGCCAGGATATCGCCAAAGTTGCCGGTCGGTACGCAGAACTCCACGGCGTCGCCGGCCTCGATGGCGCCGGCGCGCAGCAGCTGCGCATAGGCGGCAAAGTAGTAGACGACCTGCGGCACCAGGCGGCCGACGTTGATGGAGTTGGCGCTCGAAAGCACCGTGCCGGCGGCCTCTAGACGTTCGGCAAGCTCCTTATCGGCAAAGATGCGCTTGACGGCGCTCTGGGCATCGTCGAAGTTGCCGCGGATGCCGCAGACGGCGACGTTATCGCCCTCCTGAGTGGACATCTGCAGATTTTGCACGCGGCTGACTTTGCCCTCGGGATAAAAGACGGTGATGCCCGTGCCCGGGGCGTCGGCAAAGCCGGCGAGTGCTGCCTTGCCCGTGTCGCCCGATGTGGCGGTGACGATCATGATGCGCTCGGCGCCACCGTCCTTGGCGGAGGTGCGGGCCATCAGGCGGGGGAGCATCTGTAGGGCGACGTCCTTAAAGGCGCTCGTGGGGCCGCCAAAGAGTTCCATCACATAGGTCTGAGGGGCGTCAACACCCGGCGCAGCGTCGAGTTTGACGAGCGGCGTAACCTCTTCACTCGCGAACGTGCCGCGGTATGCCTCGTCGACACACGCCGAAATTTCTTCGTCCGTGTAATCGTTCAGTAACATTCCCAACACATTTTGAGCGATTTCAAAGTACGATTTATCAGCAAGCGAGCTGATATCGACCTGCTGGGTGCCAAGCTCGTCCGAGACAAACAAACCCCCGTCGGGAGCGATGCCGGTACGGATTGCCACCTTACTTGAGCATGATAAAGTGCTTCCTCGTGTACTATGATAAGTTCCCATATAACAGTGCTCCTCGGATACCTTGGTCCCAATCGGTGAAACCATGGTATCAGAGCGCGCAAAACAGGTTTGCAGAGGCTTTTAGAAAGGTAACCTCCACGCCATGATAAAAATTGCCAAGTTTGGCGGCTCGTCGGTCGCCGACGCCGAACACTTCAAGAAGATCAAAGCCATCGTCGATGCCGACCCTGCCCGCCGTTTTGTGGTGGTTTCCGCCTGCGGTCGCCGCTTTAAGGGCGACACCAAGGTGACCGACCTGCTCTACCTGGTTAACGCGCACGTTAAGTATCACGTGTCGTGCGAGGAGCTGCTCGAGGACATCGGTCAGCGCTATTTTGATATCGCTGACGAGCTGGAGCTCACCTATCCCATCCGCGAGGAGTTCGCAGCCTTTGCCGAGCGCGCCCGCTCGGGCGGCTACTCCACCGAGGAGCTTGTGAGCCGCGGCGAGTACTTCACCGCTCGCCTGATGTCCGAGTACCTGGGCCTGCCGTTCCTGGACGCCGCGACGGTTGTGGCGTTCCATCACGATGGTACGCTCAGCATGAACCGCACCTCCGAGCTGGTGCAGGAGTACGGCCAGCAGGGCGGCTTTGTTATGCCCGGTTTCTACGGCGCGACGCGTGAGGGCCAGATCAAGCTGCTCGATCGAGGCGGTGGCGATATTTCGGGCTCGATTCTGGCCAAGTGCCTTGGCGCCGATCTGTACGAGAACTGGACCGACGTTTCGGGCTTCTATTCTGCCGATCCGCGTATTGTTCCCGAGGCTCAGCCCATTGCGCGCGTTACCTACGAGGAGCTGCGCGAGCTTTCGTACATGGGCGCAAGCGTCCTGCACGAGGAGGCCGTGTTCCCCGTGCGCGAGGCAGGCATTCCGCTGGTCATCAAGAACACCAATGCACCGCAGGACCCCGGCACCATCATTAGCGAGACGGCTGACGAGGGCGAGGCGGAGCCCATCATTACCGGCGTGACCGGCAAACGCGGCTTTGTCGCCATCAATGTGGCCCGCGACCGCACCAAGCCCCGTGTCGGCTTTATGCGCCGCGCGCTTTCGGTCTTCGAGCGCTATGACGTTTCCGTTGAGCACATGCCCACCGGTGTCGACCGCTTTGGCGCCGTGGTGCAGGAGCAGGACGTTCACGATTCGCTGTACTCGCTTGTGAGCGACATTCAGCAGGAGGTCGAGCCGCTCGAGATCGAGGTTGTCGAGGGCTTGGCGCTCATCGCTACCGTCGGTCGTAACCTGCGCGGCCGCGCGGGTATCTCGGGCCACCTGTTTGGCATGCTTGGCCAGGCCGGCGTGAGCGTGCGCATGATTTCGCAGAGCTGCGACGAGATCAACATCATTATCGGTGTTGAGGAGAAAGACTTCGACCTGGCGATTCAGACCATTTACCGTGCCTTCTCCGACGAGAACGGCATTGTGAAGGTCTCCGACTTGGAGGCTCCCACGCCGGTCGATCCCACCCTGGCTGCGCTCAAAAAGTAGCGACTGCTCGGTAGATTTTTTGGGTCATGTCTCAAAAATCTACGGCGGGGCGTTTCGTTTCGGTTTCGTTTCGACGGGGCGGGTTTCGTGTCCGCCCCGTTCTTGTATACACTGGCAACAATAATCAGCCTGCTCGGCGTGCGGGCAAAAGCCAAAACCTTTAAAGGGGGAAGCATGAAACAGTATACGGTTGCTATTTTGGGCGCGACGGGAGCCGTGGGCACCCAGATGCTCGAGTGCCTCAACGAGCAGGAGTTCCCGGTCGGCAAGCTTAAGCTGCTGGCGAGCGCGCGTTCTGCGGGCAAGACCGTCGAGTTCCGCGGCGAGCAGATCGTGATCGAAG
>URWQ01000134.1 GCA_900551635.1 uncultured Collinsella sp.
CTTATGGCGACAGCGCACTCAGGGCGCCGCCGCCATCATGGTTCATTAGTCAAACTGGGTAACATCGATCAGGCGATTGGCCAGCGAAAGGTCGCTCTCGATGGGCACGAACTCGTCGCCCACGTGCATGAGCTCCTCGTCACCCTTTGCCAGCAGCAAGACAATGGTGGGAGCATCGGGGTTGACGTACTCCTCGCGCGCCGCCTTGAACGCCGCATGCACAGCGGCTTCGCGATCGAGGATGATCTTGTTCGGCGTATCGTCGGGAACATGTTCGGCAAGCTCGCGACAGACCTTCATCGGGTCCTCGTGAGCCGGGTCCTCATTGGCAAAGATCATCAGGTCGGAATACGGTGCGGCCTCGCGCGGAAGCTGCTCGCGGCGCTCCTGCGCCTTGCCGCCGGCAGCGCCAAACACCGCAATGACCGGGCTAGCGGGAAACGCGCGCTTGACCGACGAAAAAAGCGAACGGAACGAAAGCTGGTTGTGCGCATAGTCAACGACGCAGATCACGCGGCCGTCCTTCGACTCCACGACCTCCATGCGGCCCGGCACACGCAGTTTGGAGAGGCCCTTCTTGATAGCCTCGATACCGATGCCGATCTCGCGCGCAGCGGCGATAGCGACCAGCGCGTTTTCCACGTTAAAGTCGCCCGCAATGCCCAGCAGGACCTTCTCCCCCGCCTCGGACTCGTCGGCACACAGGCCATGCAAGTTGAACTCGATGCTAAAGCCGACCATGTTTACGTCGCTCGCCCACAGGCTTGCCTCGGGATGCTCGACGCCAACGGTCACCAAGCGCTCGGCCGTCGACGCTGCCTCCAGCACACGGTCGACCTCTTCGGTGCCCAGATTCACCACGGCAGTCTTTGCCTGGTCAAAGATCCTGAGTTTGCTCTCAAAATAATCCTCAAACGTGGGGTGTTCGATCGGCGAGATGTGGTCGCGGCCGATGTTGAGGAAGCACGCCACGTCAAACGGCAGATTCTCGACGCGTTGGTACTTGAGCGCCTGGCTCGAGACCTCCATGACCATGGACTGGCGACCGGACGTGCGGCAGTTGGCGATATGGCGCCAGATCTCGGGGGCCTCGGGCGTAGTATTGGTGCTCTCGTAGCACTCAATGCCATCGTCGGTACTCACCGAGCCGATCATGCCGCAGGACTCGCCCGCCGCTTTGATAATCGACTGGAGCATAAAAGCGGCCGTGGTCTTTCCCTTGGTGCCGGTGATGCCCACGATCTTGACGTCGTGGTCGGGACGGTCGTAGACCTCCGGCGGCAACAGGGCCATGGCCGTGCGAACACTATCAACAACCAGCATCGCAGCACTGCTCTCCTTCGCCAGCGGCTCCAGAGACTCGACCAGCGACTCCTCGCACACAAATGCGACGGCGCCCGCATCGAGCGCCATGCTCAAAAACGCGGGCTTAAAGGCAGCACCTTTGCAAAAGAATACGTCACCTGCCGAGACCGCGCGCGAATCAAACGAGCAGCCGGTCACGGCACGCTCGTCAACCTGCTCTGATGCGCGCAGCTCGCCGCACACATCGAGAAGCTTGGCAAGCGTATCGACCGTGGTCACGGTCGCGGAATCCGAATGGTGCATCTTTCACCTTTCTCAGCCATTTGGCAGGGACGGTTTTCATAGTAACTGAAACGCACCCACGCAAAAACGGCTCCCGGAGGAGCCGTTACGCGCAGGCGTTCGTAAGCCGAGGCTAGGCAGCCTGAACAGCGGGCTGGTCCTCGTCGATAAAGAAGCGCTTGTACCACACCAAGAACACGAGCGGCGTATAGATCTTGCGCTGGAAATCGCCCTTGCCCGCAAAGTGCAGATCGAGCAGGTGCATGAGCTCGTCGGTATCGAAGAACTCGCTTGCCCACGGCGCGGTGAAGTACTCCTTGACATAGTCGTACCACTTTTGCTCGCGCAGCCAGTAGACAATCGGCACCGGGAAGCCCACCTTGGGACGGGTGGCCCACTCATCGGGCAGCGACTTGTTGGCAGCGTGGCGGAGTACCTGTTTGTTGCCGTTCTCGTTGATGCGGTAGCGGTCGGGAATGTGCTCGGCGAACTCCATGACTTTGCGGTCCAGGAAAGGCACGCGCAGCTCCAGCGAGTGTGCCATGCACATCTTGTCGGCCTTGAGCAGAATGTCGCCCGGGAGCCACATGTTCATGTCCAGGTACTGCTTCTTGACCAGTTCGGGCTGACCCTTCACGCGTGCGTAGATGGGTGCAGCGAGCTCAAAGGCGCCGTCGCCGGTGTTGTACTCGGGCTTGAGCACGCCGTCGACCTCGCGCTCCGGCCATACCAGAGCCTGTCCCAGGAACGACTTCTCGGGGATCTCGGCACCCTTGACCAGGAAGTTATGTCCCTTGAAGTACGGCATATGCAGCGCCAGGTTACCGAGCGCGCGACGGACGGGCAGCGGCACCATCTTTTTGTACTTGCGCACCGGGACCGTATCCTCGTAGTAGGCGTAGCCGCCAAAGAGTTCGTCGGCGCCTTCGCCCGAAAGCACGACGGTAACGTCCTTGCGGGCCATCTCGGCCAAGAACCACAGCGGCACGGAAGACAGGTTGGACTGCGGCTCGTCCATGTGATACTGGATGTCCTCGAGCGCACCGAAGAACTCGTCGGCGGTAATCATCTTGCGAACGTTTTCGACGCCGAGCTTATCGGAAAGCTCCTTGGCGTAGTTGGTCTCGTTAAAGTTCTTGTAGTCAAAGCCCACCGAGAAGGTCTTGTCGGGCATAAGGCAAGCGGCGATGTAGCTGGAGTCGACGCCACCGGAGAGGAACGACGCGACCTTGACGTCGGCGATACGATGGGCCTCGACACTCTCGTGCACGACCTCGTCCAGCTCATCGACGTACTCCTCGAACGGCTTCTCGACGGCAGAGTAATCGCAATCCCAGTAGCGCTCGATGTTCATCTTGCCGGTCGGGATATCGACGGTAAAGTAATGCGCCGGCGGCAGCTTGTAGACACCCTCGAAGAAGGTCTCCTCGGTTGCCGAATACTGCAGCGTCATGTACGGACGCAGGGCCTTTTTGTTGACCGCCTTGTGGAAGTGCGGGTAGTCCAGGAAGCTCTTGATCTCGGAACCAAAGAGCACGCCCGGAGCGCCGTCGCCCGCATCGGCCATGGGATAGTAGTAAAGCGGCTTGATGCCAAAGATGTCGCGGGCGCCAAAAAGCTTGTTCTTCTTTTTGTCCCAGATGACGAAGGCGTACATACCGCGTAAGCGATCGAGGACGGCCTCGCCCCACTCCTCGTAGCCGTGCAGGAGGCTCTCGGTGTCGGCGCCGCAGTGGAACTTGTAGCCCTTGGCCTCGAGCTCGGAACGGAGTTCTTGGAAGTTGTAGATCTCGCCGTTGAAGACAATGACGACGCTACCGTCCTCGTTGGCCATGGGTTGGGCGCCAGCCTCGGTCAGGTCGAGGATCGACAGGCGGCGGAAGCCGAGGGCAACGCGGCCGTCGATAAACTGACCGCCCATGTCGGGACCGCGATGGACGATGCGGTCCATCATCTTGGTGAGCACCTCGGATTGGTTATCCGTCCCACCGACAAAACCGACAAAACCGCACATATACTATCCCCTCTGCTGTTGCTGGGCATCAAATCGAATCAGTAGCTTTTGAGTATACCCGAGGGCGTAAAGAGGGGCGGAATGTTCAGGCAATCTCAACTGAATCAGCTCCGCTGTGACACGCGCCGGTTACCTTTAATGGATATGAGGTGAATGGGGCGATTGTTTTGCTATACTCTCTCCGCACGGGCGATTGGCGCAACGGTTAGCGCAGGTGCTTTACACGCACAAGGCTGGGGGTTCGAATCCCTCATCGCCCACCATTGAATTGGAAACGGTCCTCGAAAGGGGACCGTTTTTGTTTGGGCCCATTTCATGGGATTCGAACCCGCAAGGGTGCGGAGCTGAGGAAACGCGAAGCGTTTTCCAGCGCAGCACGCGAGGAGCGAAGCGACGAAGCGGATGCGGGCGGCGGAGCCGCACGCGGACATCCCTCATCGCCCACCACTGAATTGTTAGGCCTCCAGCGATGGAGGCCTTTCCTTTTTCAGGCCCATCGCAGAGGGATTCGAACCCGCCAGCACATCTATCGCAAAGGCCGTGGTCAAAAAATGGCAAAAATGAGTACTGCTACTTTGTTTGCAACATATAAAAAGATAGTATTTGCTTAAGTTACGCAACATATGTCCATTATAAGTACTAACAGTTGGATCAAAATCGTGCTTTCATCGCCATTTCGAGGTGGCGCGCGTAGACGTGGTGTAAGAGCGTCCTGAGGTCCGTCGCTGCAAGCCCCGATGTTACTCCTTCTTGAGGCCGCGCCTCTCGACTATCTCGTCCACTATCTCCCCGGCGCGCCGCCCGAGCGCGCGGCGCCTCCCCTCTGTCGGGGCCGGCCTGTCCGCGGGCCCGGCGAAGCCCTCGGCGGCCGAGGCCTCGGAGAACACGCGCTGCTGGGACCACTGCCCCTCGGTCTCCATGAGGCTCGCGCACGTCAGGCGCAGCATCGACTCCCTCGAGGGGAAGGACTGCACGACCCTGTAGCGGCGCTTGATCTCGCGGTTGGCCCTCTCCTGGACGTTGTTGGTGCGGATCTTGGTGCGGTGCGTGGCCGGGAACGCCAGGTAGGCGAGCGCCGCCTCCTCGGCCTCCAAGAGCACGTTTCCG
>URWQ01000135.1 GCA_900551635.1 uncultured Collinsella sp.
CGCATCGAGAAGATTCTGCTGCTGGTGAGCTGCGTGTTTGTGACCTACATCGTCGCTGCATTTATGGCTGGTCCTAGCTGGGGCGAGGTGGCGGTCGACCTGGTTGTGCCCAACATCCAAAACGACCCCAGTTACGTGTCGCTTGTGGTCGCAACGATCGGCACCACCATCGCGCCGTGGATGATCTTCTTGGCGCAGAACAACGTGGTCGATAAGAATGCGGGTGAGGACGATATCGTGCTGCAGCGCATTGATACCGTGAGCGGCTCGATCGCCGCCGATGTCATTGCCGGCTTTATTATCATAACGACCGGTACGGTACTGTTCCCCGCGGGCATTCAGATCAGCGATGCTGCCGACGCCGCCCGTGCATTGGAGCCCATCGCGGGCCAGTGGTCCACGGTGCTGTTTGCCTCGGGCCTGGTCGCGGCGAGCTTCTTGGCCGCCTGCGTGCTGCCGGGCGTTACGTCCAGCGCTATCTGCGAGGCATTTGGCTGGGAGCGCGGTGCCGATCGCAGCTGGGACGAGGCCCCGGTCTACCGCGGCATTATTACGGCCATCATTGGCATCTCTGCCATGCTGGTGCTCATGCCCGGCGTCGACCTGTTCCAGATTATGATGACCTCGCAGGTCATCAACGGCGTGCTTTTGCCTGTGGTCCTGGTGTTCCAGGTGCTTATTGCCGCCGATCGACACATTATGGGCGCCAACCGCAACGGCCGCGTGTGGAATGCGCTCACGTGGGCGACTATCGGTGTGATTACGGCGTTGACGGTCGTCATGTTTGTGCTGCAGGCGATGGGCTACAGCGCGTAGTGCCTCTATTAGACTCTAAACAGGCCGCCGCCATGGGCTGCGGCCTGTTTTTTTGCCCACGGCCTCTCGGAGTCGGCTCGAAAAGAGCGATTTTGGGTTGTTTACTGCGGGTGGAAGCAGATTTGGCTGCGCGTTACTTGTCGGTGCCTAGCTTGTGCGGTTTGTAGGCGAGGGCGCTGACGAGTGCATCGGCAGCGGATTTGACAGCCGCCGGCTGCGGATCGTTAACGTGATCCTCGGGATGCACGGGCAGGTCCTTCTTGACGGCATCGTGGATGAGCTTAAGGTACTCGGTCACACCCGCGTTCGAGAGGTGCGTGCCATCGCCGTCGAACAGATCATTGCGGTTGGCACTATATCCGTACCAGTCGATAACGCGAACGTTTTTGTAGCGCGTGGCGGCGTTGGCGATGGCCTGGTTCGTGGACCCGACCCACGGCTGCGGGCTACGCGTGTTTACAAATACGACAATACGCTGCTCGCCGGCGTCGGCCATGATCGCATCGACCTGGGCGTCCGTTACCAAACCGTTGGTGCCCAGGGCAAAGACCACGATTTTGCCGGCAAGGTTCTGCTGGATATAGCCCTCAAATGTCGCGCGGCCCGCATCAAACTGGCGGCCCTTTTCGGCATCGATATGACTGTGCGGGAACACACCGTCAAAGGAATCAACGGCGCGCAGCGACACGGAGTCACCGATCATCAACAGGTCGTAGGAGCCATCGGGGAAGCCGTCGTTGTCCTTGTCGGTGTCGTCGGCCGCCTGCTGGTCGGTGGGCGCGGTGTTTTTGGCTTCCTTGTTCAGAACTTCTGCGCCCTCGCCGCTCAGTGCAGACGTTTCGGGCACAAAGATCAGGCCGCCCAGTGCAACGACCAACACGACAGTGCAGGCTGCGCAGACAGGGACGTGCGCGCGTGCCCAGTTGGCGGGCGTGGTGGTGCCATCGCGGAATTCGGCGACAGTGCGGCCGAAGGCGCCCTTCCTAAACGGTGTTTCGATAAAGCGATAGGAGCACTCGGCTACGGCGACCACCACAAGTACCTGCAAGATGTACTGCCACCAGGGCGTATCGCTGATGTTGGCGACCGGGTTCATAAGCAGCAGCAGTGGATAGTGCCACAGATAGATACTGTACGAGCGCTTGCCAACCCACACGAGCGGCTCGGCGGACAGCGCGCGGGCAACCATTCCCTGGGGCTGCACGCAGGCCGCGATGACCATGAGCGTGAGGATGGAGCATAACAGCGTGCCGCCGCGATACTGAAACGCGGTGTAGCCGTTGGTGAGCGCGACCATGGCGGCAAGGCCAGCCAGGCCCACGACACCCAACACATCGATGGACGCGGGCGAGGACCAAAAGCGTACGAGGGCGCTCGGCTGTGCCGGGGCGGTCTCGGCTGATTCGTCGACCTTCTTGTCAGGCTTGCCCTCGGCGTTCTTGCCATGCTTGGCGGCGCCAGCCAGGCGATTGAGTCCCAAACGATGAGCGAGACGCATCGGCGCCAGGTCGCGATCGGGGATAAAGGCCATCCAGGCACCCAGCAGCAGCGAGAACACGCGGGTGTCGGTGCCGTAGTACACGCGGCTGGGGTCGGCGGCAGGGTTGTAAAGCACCATCATGGCGAGGGCGGATGCCGCGGCAAGGCCCAGAACCACGCGGCGCGTGTTGGGCTTGCTCACATGCATGGATACCATGGCAAACAGCAGTGGCGGCCAAATCAGGTAGAACTGTTCCTCGATGGCAAGCGACCAAAAATGCGTGAGCGGCGAGGGGTCGCCCAGAGCATTGAAGTACGAGACGTTTTGGGCAATCTGCCACCAGTTGTTGAAGAACAACAGCGACGGCAGGATGTCGGGGCGCATCTTGGTGAGCATCACGTGGTTAAAGATGGTGCACAGCGCGCAGGTCACGAACACTACCGTTACCACGGCGGGGACCAGGCGACGGATGCGGCGAATCCAGAAGCTCTTAAGATCGATGCGGCCGGTCTTAGCGACTTCGTTGAGCAGCAAGCGCGTGATCAGATAGCCCGAAAGCACAAAGAAGATCGTGACGCCGAGCAGGCCGCCCTGAGCCCACGTGAGGTTGAGGTGATAGAGCACCACTGCGACGACGGCAAGCGTGCGCAGGCCGTCGAGGGCGGGGATATAGCGAGATTTGGGGCGCGTGGGCGCCTGTTCTTTTGCGGCGCTGTTGGTGCGGTCACCCTTGTTGGCGGGCACGCGATGAGAGTCTGCGGCGCGGCGCGGCTCGGTGGCTTGTCGGTTAGCGCGCGAACGTTCGTGCGGCGCTCGTTGATCGCTCGCGTGGCGTGAGCTGCGTGAGCTCGATCGCGGGAATTGTTCCATAAAACTTCATCCAATGACGAGAATAATCAGCACGCCTTCATTGTAGCCGCCTGTTCCTGTGAATGCTTGCTGCCGGTGCAAGCTCAAGCGCGCGTCCACATCAAAGTGAACTAAAGTTATAGAGGTGCGAGAGCGCATGATTGATGGCCAACAGCGGGCGCAGATCCCGCGGACGAGGAGGTTTCCATGGCAGATTGCGGCATCGTTGCGGTGTTCGGCAGCATGAACATGGACCTTTCGGTGGCGTGCGAGCGCATGCCGCGTGCGGGCGAGACCGTCGGCGGCAGCGGGTTTATCACTAATGCCGGCGGCAAAGGCGCCAACCAGGCCGTGGCTGCCGCGCGCATGGGCGCGCGCACGCACATGATCGGCGCGGTCGGTCGCGACGCGTTCGGCGCGTCGCTCGTGGCGGGGCTCCAAGATGCCGGCGTGGACTGTGACTTTGTAGCGCATCGCGATGACGTAGAGACGGGAACGGCGACCATCATTCGCTGTGAGGGCGACAACCGCATCGTGCTGTCGCCGGGCGCCAATCATGCGCTTGCGGGCGAGGACGTTGCCCGCGCGCTGAGACGTCTGGTGGCCGATGAGCTCGACGGCGACGCCAGCGAGATTGCCCCGGCTGCCGGAAGCGTCTTTATCGCCCAGGGCGAATGTGACCTTGCGGCGACTGCCGAGGCGCTTGTTTGCGCTCACGAGCTGGGGTTCTATACGGTCTTTAATCCAGCGCCTGCCTGTGAGTTGCCTGCGGAGGTCTGGTCTGCAGTCGACCTGGTCTGCCCCAACGAGACTGAGTGCCAGGTGCTGACGGGCATCTTGCCCGCGGATGATGCGAGCTGCGTCGCGGCGCTCAATGCCCTGCTCGCCAAGGGTGCCGGAGCTGCGGTCATCACGTTGGGTGGCGCTGGCTCGGTTACGCTTGGCGATGACGGCGAGCTGCTGCGCATGCCGGCGCTTTCGAGTGCGGTGGTCGATACGACGGCCGCGGGCGATACATTTATCGGTGCGCTTGCCGCGGCTCGTCTGGAGGGCCTGCCGCTCTTTGAGTGCATGGCGGTGGGCGCACGCGCCTCGGCGGTGACGGTGTCGCGCCTGGGCGCACAGCAGTCGATTCCCACGCGTGCCGAAGTTGAGCGCGTGTTTGATTTAGACGATTTAGTACAAGACGGAGAAGCGGAGTAGAACAATGGCAATTAAGAAGCTGATCCTTGATCTGGATATGGGTGTGGACGATGCGATGGCGCTTGCTTGACTACGATGAGTATAATCCGGCAAAGGATCCACTTATTTATGCAAATTATGATGCAAGAACATTTCGCAAAGAAAAAATTAAAAATAAGCGCGGCCTTCAGAAAGAACTTGGTCTTTCGCAGGATGATAAGAAGTTTATGATTGGTATTGTGTCAAGACTGACCGACCAAAAGGGCTTTGATTTGATTGACTATGTGATAGAAGAAATCTGTGCAGAAGATACACAGCTTG
>URWQ01000136.1 GCA_900551635.1 uncultured Collinsella sp.
TGGTGATCGGACGGCGGGATCGGCATTGATGTCCTTAATAGCCGCCAGCAGCTCATCTTGCGAAACATCGGCGGGAAGCAAAATGCGTCGAGCCTCGATGCCAACCTTCTCGCAGCGCTTGAGGGCGCCGCGCTCGTAGGATAGATCGTCCTCGCGCTCGCCCACGCGAACGATGGCCAGCGTCGGCACAACGCCGCGCCCGCGCAAAGCCGTGCAGCGAGCAGCAAGTTCCTCAGTCAAAGCGCGAGCAACGGGAGCACCCTTCAGCAGTTCAGCCATGGCTATCCTCTCTTCCTTGCAGCGTCGGAGGCGCGACGCGCCAGCGCATCGGCGCGCGGCAACCATGTGTCGAGCAACTCATCACACGCCGTCTCAAGCTCCTCAGCACGAGCGCGATCCTTCATAGACGTGGTGTTCGCAAAGAGCGTCAAACTCGCGCCCTGCATAGCAGCACGGCAGAACACGGCGCCGCACGCCACATCGGACAGCAGCTGACGCGAGCCCTTGTCGGCCATGTCCTCGAGCAGCGCCAGCGCACGCCCACAGGCATCCATAATGCGATACGGCGGCATAGCGGCCACATGCAGCGCATCCTGAATCGCGGTCGCTCGAGCCGGATCGTCACGCGGAATACCGTACGCCGCGGACACCTGCCCGTAGGCACGAACGTCCTCGGCAACCAACTCGACAAGCTCCTGGGACAGCTCATCAGCCTGAGCAAACGCGCGCGCCAGGTCATCCGCACGATCAGCAAGCGCGGGATTGGTCGCACCGTAGCGGGCAACCATTCCGCACAGCGAGGCGCCCAGCGTGCCCACAAAGGGGCTCGCGCTGCCACCACCGGCAACCGGCTCGCGAGCAGCCAGCGCTTGGGCAAACTCTCGACAGGTTTTATCCATCATCTCTTGGCTCATACGCACGCACCTTCAAGTCATATACATCGGTCGGGTGGCAACCGCCGACCGACCGCATCAATCACATAATGGTGCTAAGTCTAGCCCATAAGTACATGAGCGTCAGCGCACCTGGCCATCGCGGATTTCTATGACGAACGATAGGCGTCGGCACCGCAAACATGGGACACATGGCCCACCTTTCGAGACTTCCGGACGTCAAAAACTGAGGCATATCTATAAACAAGGAACCTGTTGGGGCAACGCCCACGCACGCGCGCCCCATTAAATCAACGGGCACCTCACCCCGGGGAGGGCCGACAGCATCGGCCCTCCCCTCTTTTGCGACCGCACATATTGCCACTTGTCGGCGCAATTCCAGCCCCCAGAATGAGACACATGGCCCACCCTAGCGAGCCGTCCACGCGTACAGTAAAGGCAGGTAATCCGTGGGCGGTTACAGATCGAGGAGGACACGACCATGAAAAAGAAGGCCTTTGCGATTCTCACCCTCTGCATAAGCCTCTTTGCCGCAGTTGCCCTGGTGGGCTGCGGTGGCAGCGGCGGCGCTACCGGCAGCAGTGGTGGCGGTGGAGCGGAAAAGCCAGCCGTGGATATGAGGACCGACTTCATTTGGTTTAAGGTCGAGGTCCCCGAGGGCGTCGAGATCACCGACGTCGCAGGCGACACCGCCGACAGGGCCCAGTTTAAGTTCACCGAGAGCGAGCACGCCAGCGATCGCTTCGTCCCCGTCTTCGACTCTGACAAGAACGCCGATGAACTGTTCGACTACGAGGCAAAGTGGAAGGCCAACTCCGGATGGACCGAGAGCGATCCCGTTAAGTACAACGGCAAGACCTGGCGCAGTGCCTACTTCACGCACTCGGGCGGTGTGACGACCGAGTACTTCACCGACGTTGACGGCGGCAGCGTGTACGTGCGCATCGACAATGTCGAGGAGCACAAGGACGCCGTCGAGACCATGATGAAGTCACTGGAGTTTGCCGACGACATCGCCGAGGCCAAGACCGAGGCCATGGACGTTAAGCTCGACGATATCGAGATCAAGCGCTAAGCGACTGGCGAGCGCAACGGGAAACACGGACGCAGTGCAAACAAGCGACGGTATCCCAGCGCTTCGTACCCAGGGAGGGCCGGTAAACCGACCCTCCCTTTCTTTATGTCAACGCAGTATAGTGACTAAAACGAGCGCATAACCGCACCCTGCGAATGGAGGAGTTATGACCGAACACCACGCCATCAGTCGCCGAGCGTTTACGCTGGGCCTAGGGCTTGCGGCGTTGTCACCACTTGCAAGCCTGCCCGAAACCGCGGGATTGGGCCTTCCCGTGCGCGCGGCATTTGCAGACGACGCTGTCACAGCGTCGGTCAGCCTCGACAATTTCGTCATTCGCCTTCGCCCCGTGGGCTATTTTCGTACCGCAAGCGTCAACCAAGACGGCAACGTTCGCGGCAACGTCTGCCACCTGTTTAACGACGGCACGTCCAGCAAGCTCATCCTTGAGAACGTAACGACCAAGAATGACGATACAAACTGGTATGCTATCCGCACCTTGCTCAATTTCGAAGAGCACAAAAAGACGGGCTACAGCATTTGGTCGGTCGATGGCGACTCGGACAAAGATGGAAAGGTCATCCACGTATGGAGTGGCGAGCATGACGACAAGCCCAGCCGCTCTTTTGCGTTCGAACGTCAGTTAAACGGAACCTACATCATCCGAGACCGCACGGTCGAGAAAGAAACCGAGAAAAAAGACATTAAGTACCTGGCAATAGAATCGAACGGCAAAGACCAGGACAACAATAAGATCTGCCATAAGAGTAAGAGCATTCCGTGGGAGCTAGAACTTGTCGGTTACGACATGGGCAAGATCAATACCACAGTTAGAAGTATCGACTGGACCACGTATAGCAGCTACGTCGACGGACCATGCTGGATGAAATACGTCGACGACAACAAGTACCTCGACGAGCTGAGCATCCCGGGTACGCACGATTCGGGCACCTGCAGCGTGGACAACGACACTGAGCCCCAATCCTCGCAAGTAAAATGCCAGCAGGATTACATTCCCACGCAGTTGCTCGAAGGCATTCGCTATTTTGATATCCGGCTCGGAAAGGGCGACAACCCTGGTATCTGCCACGGGGATTTCTACCTATTCAAAAAAGACGGGTACTATCTGCATCTCTCCGATGTCATCGAGTACTTTAAAACGTTTTTGAGCGAAAACCCGAGAGAAGCGCTCATCATGCTTGCGTCACGAGGCAACGACGAGGCTACCGACGAAAGCGTTACGACAGCTTTCGCCAAGGTTATGCACGATAATCCCGATCTGTTCTACACGTCGAGCCGAATCCCCACACTGAACGAGGTGCGCGGAAAGATCGTCCTGCTGCGTCGATTTGTACTCGCCGGCAACAGCGTAAGCAGCCACACGTGGGGCCTCGATCTCACCCAATGGGACGACAAAATCAAGGCGCATTCCGGGCAGTCGATGTGCCTCGTCCAAGACGCGCGAGGCTTTGAGACTACGGGCAATGCAGGCGACAAAGAGCCCTATTGCACCAAGGTATACGCCCAGGACCATTTTGAATGCACCGGAACCGACAAGACTAGCTGGGTCGATATGGCGCTGCGAGAGACGACCAATCTCACGCGCAACAAGGTGGACGTCGAGGACAATGATGGCGCCAAGGTGCAAGTCCTGGAACGCTGCTGGTCTATCAACTACACCAGTTGCACGAATTACAAACAAGGAAGCAATCCTTTTACCGCGTCGCGAGTGGTCAACGAGCATCTGTACAAGAGCCAGTACATCAATCCCAGCGGCAGCGATAAAACAAAGTCAGATTGCCTCAAGCACGTTGGCATTATCGCGTCCGACTTTGTCGATTCGGCACTGGCCCGGAGCATCTATCAGCGCAATTACGATACGGAGCACAAGCAGACGGCTTCGTACTATCTCCCGACCCGCATGCGCATGACGTACGGCGACTCGCTGAGCGATGCCTCGCTCCAGGACGGCAAGACCGTTGGCGGGGGTCATTTCCGCCTTGCCGACAGCAGCAACGTGCTCAACGTGGCGGCTTCGGGCCATGCGTTTGCCATCGAATATGTGGATGTCGACGCCTTGGGCAACGAGACCGTTACGGAGCTGCGGGGCTCCGTGCCCATCGATATCGATCCACGCGCGCTGACACCCCACTTCGAGGGGCTCGAAGGCCTTAAGGCCGGTGAGGATGTGCGCGCCAAGGTCACGGCGCCGCTCGACGGCAAGCTCGAAAACGATGCCTGCACAGCCCAACTCGAGTTTATGCACGATGCAAACGGCGCTCCGGGCACGGCAATGGCCGAGGGTGAGGCATTTGCCGCGGGGACGTATTGGGTGCGTGCGAAAGGCCTGTTGGGCGACGCGGCGCAAAACTACACGCTTGCCACCGACGGTGCCGCAAGCTTTACCGTGACGACTTCGGACAGTGCAGGCGGCGCCGGCACCGGCACTGGCGCCAACGTGGGCAGCGCTGATAAGAACGGTAAGGGCAACAAGGGCAAGGGCTCGGGCGGAAAGCTCGCCGACACGGGCGATGGCTCTGGCGTTGCAGCCGGGCTTGCTGCCGCCGCCATAGCTACAACGGTCGCGGGCACGGCAATGCTTGTCAACGACCGCGAAGACAGCGAAGGCGCTAGCGAATAGGCCAACCCGCACCTTCGAGCGCGTGCT
>URWQ01000137.1 GCA_900551635.1 uncultured Collinsella sp.
CCACTTAGAGGTTGCGGCGGTAAAGAAGTCTAAAACTGACACCGGGTCCCCCCGGTCAAAGCTGGGGGACTGGGGCACATAGCCGATGAGGGGGCGGGTCCCCCGGGCGGCGAGGGTAGCCATGTTGTCGACGATGAGCATGGTCAGGATCGGCTCGACGGTAGCGCCAGAGATGGTGGACTGGTGAATACCGACGCAGAACAGCAGGTTAGCAAGGGTGTAGATGAGGATAACAGCCCACGGACCGGCGTTCATGATGCTCTTGAGCGGGTTGGAGATGCACGTGGAGATGATGGCGCACAGATCGGTGCCGGCGCACACGGCGAGCAGAGCTGCGGCAAGAGCGAAGATTGCGAGGTTGAGCAGCATCGGGATCATGACGTTGAAGGAGTTGGAGACCGCAGGGGGCACGCCCTCGCCCAGCTTAACCTTGAGCTTCTCGACGCCAGAAATCTTGATGAAGAGCGAGACGGAGAGCAGAGCAATGATAATGGCCGAGAACAGACCGTTGGTGCCGGTGTTGGCAGTCGAAAGGGCGCCCGTGACCTCGGCGGAGGTAATCTTGTCGGTGAGCAGCGGGCTCGTGGCGGCAAGCGAGGCGGTGATCTGCTGCGGCATCATGATGACGAAGGCAGAGATGGCGACGACCACGCAAGCGAGCGGGTTATCGAAACGCTTGTTCTTGGCGAGGCTGTAGCCAATCAATCCGGCCAAGATAATAGCAGAGACGTTGAGGGTGCCCAGCGTAATTGCCGAGCCCCACGTCTGAAGGTTGGCAAGGCCCGCCGCATCGAGCGGGAACAGAGGGAACACGACGTTGTTAATAAGAACCGCGATACCCGCAAGGATATAGAGCGGCGTGATGGTCGCGAAGGCGTCACGCAGGGAACGCAGGTGAACCTGGTTTCCCACCTTCGCAGAGACCTCGGCAAACTTGTCGAGGAAGCTCTTTCCGTTATCACTGGCCATGATTGCTCCTAACTTTCAAATCCGGCCTTTTCCTATGCGCACGGTGGTCTGTCGCCCTCTGCCACCAGATGTGCCATGTGTTGCGCGCGGCGGCGCGCGGTCTGGGCGTTCGCCCGGTCGCTAATCAACCACGTGGGTCGTGGCGACCTGTTTGAGCCAGGCTGCCGACTTCTTAAGGCGGCGCTTGTAACCGTCCATAAGGTCGACCTCGACAAAACCGTAACGGTTCTTAAAGGCATTCGCCCAAGACCAGTTATCGATGACGGCCCAATAATGGTATCCGCGGCACTTGGCGCCCTCGGCGATGGCCTTGGCCACCCACTCCAGGTGCTGGCGTACAAAGTCGACGCGGTAGTCATCCTGGATGGTTCCTTCGGCGTCACGGTTCTTGTATTCGTCCATGATGCCGATGCCGTTCTCGGAAACGAACCACTCAAGATCGGGGTAGTTCTTAGCGCAGTCCATGCCAAAGTCGTAGAGGCCCTGCGGGTAGATCTCCCAGCCGCGGCTCTCGTTCATAACGGCGTCGGGCCACACATACTCGTCGGCAAAGTGCGGCAGGCCGTACTGGTCAATCTTGCTCGCCGGCGCCTGAACGCGCGTGGGATGGTAGTAGTTGCAGCCGAGCCAGTCGACAACACCCTGTTTGAGAATCTCTTGGTCGCCAGCGCGGAACGGGAGCTTAACGCCGCCCTCGGCCAGGCTGTCGAGCACGTCGGCAGGAAGCTCGCCCTTGGTAATAAGGTCGAGCCACCAGCGATTATTGATGCCGCTGGTCATACGCACGGCCTCGAGGTCTGCCTCGCTGGGGTTCTCCTTGGTGTAGACCGGAGTAAAGCAGTTGATCATGCCAATCTTGGCATCGGCGCGAATAACGCCCTCGTCATAGGCGCGACGATAGTTGGCCACGGCCAGCGCATGTGCCAGCGAGATGTGATACTGCACAGTGCGGGCGCGGTTGAAGTCGTGGAGCTGCGGGAACCACACGCCCTCCTGATAGCGCTGTTCGGGCTCGACGATGGGCTCGTTAAAGGTGAACCAGTACTTAATCTCCTGGCCAAACTCGTGGAAGGCGACGTCGGCGTAATGCGCGTAAGCCTCGACGACCTCACGGCTCTCCCAGCCGCCACGGTTAAAGAGGTAGGTGGGCATGTCAAAGTGGTACAGGTTGACGAACGGCTCCAGACCAGCCTCGCGAGAGGCGCGGAACAGCTCGTGATACCACGCGGCGCCCTCCTCGTTAAGGTTGCCGTCGGCATCGAGCAGACGGCTCCACTGGATGGAAGTGCGATAGGTATTCAGGCCCAAGTCCTTCAAAATGCGAAAGTCTTCCTGGTACTTGGCCATAAAGTCATTGCCGGCATAAGAGCCAACGCAGTTGTAGAACGAACCCAGATCCTGGTTGGACCAGGTGTCCCACAGGTTCTCGAGCTTGCCGCCTTGGTTCCACTGACCCTCAGTCTGCGGGCCGGACATAGCAGCGCCAAAGAAGAAGTCACGGGGCAGCTGATACTGTGCCATCAAAGTCCTCGCTTTCGTGTTCTAGAGCTTCCGGTTGGAGACGGGTTTGCTTTGGCAGGTTATCCGGCGCGGGCGCGCGCCGGTCATACCGATATCCAACCCGCCAAAACAAAACCGTCCCCAAACAGTACAAGCAAACGCCAATGCATCTCGCTTGTTGTCTATAACTACAGTGCTCTAATTTTCTATGTAAAGCGTCTTTTTAACTTTTCTTTATCGAACTTCTTTCATGAAAGCCATATGGATGCTTTTTAAGTAGGTATACTTTCTTAATATTCAACACAAATATGAAGGGAGGATTGCATGATTCCCAAATACGAGGCGATAGCTGCAGATATCCGTCGAAGCATCGAGGACGGCGCCCTTAAGCCGGGCGATAAGTTGCCCACCGTCGTTGAGTTCTGTGAGCTCTATAGCGTTTCCAAAATCACCGTCAAACGAGCGATTGAGCAGATCACCGAGGAAGGCCTTATTACCAGCCGGCGCGGATCGGGCACCTACGTCAAGGACACGGCGGGGCTTCCCGGCCAGGTGTTTTTTCAAGGCAAGAACGACCGTGCCCAAGGCTTTTCGTACGAGCATCGCGGGGAGAAAGTGACCTCGGTGGTCTACGATTTCTCGATCGTCAATCCACCGGCAGAGGTTGCGACCCAGCTGGGAATGGCCGAGGATGACTTCGCCTATCACATCGTGCGCGTGCGCCAGGTCAACGAGAAGCCCATCGTCATCGAGTACACCTATATGCCGCTCGAACTGATCCCGGGCCTTAAAAAGAAGGACCTGTACGGATCGGTCTACGGCTTTATCCGCGAGCAATGCGGGCTGAAGATTTCGAGCTTCCATCGCACCATCCGCGCCGTGGCGGCAACCGAGGAAGAAGCCGAGCGCCTGGATACCAAACCCGGCTCTCCCCTGCTCGAACTCAACCAGATTGGCTTCTTGGATAGCGGCACCGCGTTTGAATATTCTATCTCGCACAACGTAGGCGACCGCTTTGAGCTGCACAACGTAACGCTGGCCTAGTTTTGTAATCCGGTGGGTGCTCGTTTTGAGCTGTCTTACGGGGCACCCGCACAACCTTATGGGAGTATGCACATGTCCGATTTGATTAAACTGACGCCGATCTTCCACGAGAAGATCTGGGGCGGGCGCCAGCTCGAAACCGTGTTTGGCTACGACATTCCCGAGGGTCCCATCGGTGAGTGCTGGGCCATCTCGGCCCATCCCAACGGCGACTGCCAGATTGCGGAGGGCCCGTACGCCGGTCACACGTTGTCATGGCTGTGGGCCGAGCACCGCGAGCTCTTTGGCAATTGCGAAGGCAAGGAGTTCCCGCTGCTCATTAAGATTCTGGACGCCAAGGACGACCTTTCGATCCAGATTCATCCCAACGACGAGTACGCCGCCGAGCACGAAAACGGCAGCCTGGGCAAAACTGAGTGCTGGTACGTGCTGGATTGCGAACCCGGTGCCACGATCATCGTCGGCCAGCGCGCGCATGACCGCGCCGAGGCCACACAGATGATCGAGGACGGCCGCTGGGACGATATGCTCAACGTACTGCCGATCCACAAGGGCGACTTTTTCCAGATTGATTCCGGCACCGTGCACGCCATCAAGACCGGCACGCTCATTTTGGAGACGCAGCAGTCGAGCGACGTGACGTATCGCCTGTACGACTACGACCGTCCCGGCACCGACGGCAAGCTGCGTCCGCTGCACATTGAGCAGAGCCTCGACTGCATCGACTTTGATGCTCAGGCTCCGACCGATGGCACCGTAACCGCGCCCGAGGTGGACGGCGTGACCGAGCTTGAGTCCAACTCCTGCTACACCGTCGATCGCGTGCGCGTCGACGGCAGCAAGACCTTGGAGCAGCGCTGGCCCTTCATGTGTCTGTCGGTCATCGACGGCGAAGGCACCGTCTGCGGCGACCCCGTCCACAAGGGAAGCCACCTGCTGGCCCCCAGCACCGTGGACAAGATCGAACTTGAAGGCAAGATGGAACTGATCATCAGCCACCTGTAAGCTACCGGTCCCCGAGCGCTCGCCGGGACGGGGCGCGGGGTTTGGTCACCTGCTCGGACAGTCCTGCTCGCACGGAGAGCACATTAAGTGCTCTCCGGCTCGT
>URWQ01000138.1 GCA_900551635.1 uncultured Collinsella sp.
AGCCACACCGTGCACAGACCGCAGTTGGTGGTCTCGCAGGCGCAGCGCACCGACGCGCAGCCCTGCTCGCGCAGCAGCGCAAAGAGCATGGTGTCGGGGGCAATCTGAACCTTGACCTTGCGGCCGTTGAGCGTAAAGGAAAGATCGATGAGTTTGGCAGCCATTAGCGCACCTCGCTAGAATCGACGCCGGGCACGCGGCGGCAGGAATACTCGTCCGTGGCAAACTTGGGGACCTGCACGGTCTCGAGCTCGCGGGCAAGCGCGGCAGAAAGCTCGATGCCGGCGGCGCGGCGCACAGCTTGGACGGCAAGCGGGGCCGAGATGCGGCGGCGGTAGTCGGCCGAGCCCCACAGGTTGGTGCCGTAGCTCAGCGAGCGCACGGATGCGGCCAGGGCGCGAAGCTCGTCCTCGGAAGGATGCTCGTTGGTAAGGCCGCACGCCTCGCCCTGCAACAGGGTCGCGCGCAGCGGGCGGGCGCCCACGGTGACGTGCCAGGTGCTATCCCACCAGGCGGCGGTGACGTTCAGCGAGGGGAAGTCAGTCGCGGCCTTGCGCACGGCCTCGTAGCTCGCACGGTAATCGTGCTTGACGACCACGACATGCTCGATAACGTCGCGCACGTAGCCCATGTCCACGAACTCGACAAGCGGCACGCGACCGGCGCCCGTCAGCTCAACATAGGAATCGAGCGCGAGAAAGGCGGAGAGAACGTCCGAGAAGCCAAAGCGACCGTAGATGCTGCCGCCCACCGTGGCGGTATTGCGCAGCTGCACGCCCACGATATCGTGGACGGCGAACTCAAAGACATGGTTGACAAGCGCGTTGAGCTCGGTATGGCGCTCGAGCTGGCGCAGGGTACACATGGCACCGATGCGAAACTCGGTCTCGGTCTCCTCGATCTGATCGAGTCCGCAGGCCGAAAGGTCAATCGCCGTCGCCACGCGACGCGAACCAAGGCGCATCCAGATGCCGCCGCCCACAATCTTGTTGTTGCGGTTCTTCTGTAAGAGCTCATAGGCTTCGGCCGCGTTTCCAACACGGACGTAGGTACCGAACTTGAGCACGTTCTCCCCCATCTCTCCACTTGTCCAGTACGTTTAAGTGTACCAAACGAGGGGCCGCACACTGTTTTAGGACAAAATCCACCCACCCATCCATAACTTGCGGTGAAATACGGACTGATTAGCCGTTCTGGAACGCAAAACAGTCCGTATATCACCGCAAGTTATGAGGAGTCCTCCGGGATAGAAAAAGCTCCCAGCCAGATAGCTGGGAGCCTCATCACATGCTATATCGAGCGAAGATTTAGCAGACGCCCTGGGCGAGCATGGCGTCGGCGACCTTCAGGAAGCCGGCGATGTTGGCGCCCATGACAAAGTTGCCCTCCTCGCCGTACTCCTTGGCGGTGTCGTCCACGTTGTGGAACATACCGCGCATGAGCTGCTCGAGCTTGCCGTCGACCTCTTCGAAGGTCCAGGACAGGTGCTCGGCATTCTGGCTCATCTCCAGGCCGGACACGAGCACGCCGCCGGCGTTGGCAGCCTTACCGGGCATAAAGGCGACGCCGTTCTCCTGGAAGTAGGTCGTGGCCTCGATGGTCGTGGGCATGTTCGCGCCCTCGCCGACCACCTTGCAGCCGTTGGCGACGAGCGCCTGGGCATCCTCGAGCAGCAGCGTGTTCTCGCGAGCGCAGGGCAGCGCGATATCGCAGGGAAGCTGCCACACGCCGCGGCCGTCGCCCTCGTGCCACACGGCGTTGGGCTTCTCGTCAACGTACATGGCGAGCGTAACGCCCTTGTCGTGGCCAGAGCGCTTCTTGTTGTAGATGTGCTCGAGCACGGTGTAGTCGATGCCGTCGGGATCCTCGACCCAGCCGTGGGTATCGGAGCAGGCGAGCACCTTGCCGCCGAGCTGAGTGACCTTCTGGACCGCGTAGATAGCGACGTTGCCGGAGCCGTGAACGACGACGTTCTTGCCCTCGAAGGAGTCGCCGCGGCTCTTAAGGTACTCGTCCACAAAGTAGGCCAGACCGTAACCGGTGGCCTCGGTACGGGCGAGCGAGCCGCCAAAGGAGAGGCCCTTGCCGGTAAGAACGCCGGTCCACTCGTTGGTCAGGCGCTTGTACTGACCGAACAGGTAGGCAACCTCGCGGCCGCCAACGCCCAGGTCGCCGGCGGGAACGTCGGTGTTGGGGCCAATGTGGCGATAGAGCTCGGTCATGAAGGACTGGCAGAAGTGCATGATCTCGTTGTTGGACTTGCCCTTGGGGTCAAAGTCGGAGCCGCCCTTGCCGCCGCCCATGGGAAGAGTGGTCAGGCTGTTCTTGAGGATCTGCTCCAGGCCCAGGAACTTGAGCATACCCAGGGTGACCGTCGGGTTAAAGCGCAGGCCGCCCTTGTAGGGTCCAATGGCAGAGTTGAACTCGACGCGGTAACCGCGGTTGACCTGAACCTTGCCCTGGTCGTCGACCCAGGGAACACGGAACATGACGATACGCTCGGGCTCGACGAGGCGCTCCAGCAGGGCGGCCTCCTCGTACTCGGGGTGGGCGTCGAGCGCCGGCTGGATGGTGCCGAGGATCTCGGTCGCGGCCTGGATGAACTCAGGCTGCTCGGGATAGCGGGCCTTGAGCTCTTCGAGAACTTTCTGCGTGTAGCTCATGCTTCCTCCAATGATGGGAAACGAAAAATGTTGATCGCGGCACCCTATGCGCCGCGAACTTTATCGAGTATGTATAATATCGCACTGTTGCGGGAAAGTTTCGCATAAGCAGACGGGCAGATGTTTCGTTTTGATTACGATGCAGGTAGAAGCGTTTTTGAGTGCCTGGCATTCAAAACCCGTGTTTCAAGCCTGTTTCGTCCACGTGTTCCAAACCACAACAAAGGCGCCTGTCCCCAATGTGGTGGTGTGGTGGTTAGAGGACGAGCTGATGGTAGTCGGCGGGGGTTATGCGGCCCTCGGTGGCGGCGCGGAAGGCGGCGAGAGCATCGCCCGAGAACGGCATGGCCCAGCACAGCCCGCAGCCAGCGGTGATGGAGCCGGGCAGCGGCATGATGCGCCCGGGCACGCCGGCATCCAGGCAAAGCTGCTCGCACTCCATCACATCGAAGGTGCTGTCGAACGAAACGATAATCTTGCGCTCGTGGTCGAGGGCATCACCGGACGGGCCTTCGCGGTGTGCCTCACGATACGCCGCGGCGGCCGCTTCCTCTTCCGCAGTATGTCCACAGCCACCGCAGCCGCAGGTACAGGGCTCGGAACCATCGCAAGTGCAAGGCTCTCCCGTGTCGGGACAAATATCGTGAGACATGGCAACTCCAATCGTCTAGGCGAGTAACTCGGCCGCCGCAAACTCCTCGGGCGTATTGACGTTTTCGAAGCAGAGCGTGGAGCCCGCAGCCTTAACGATCTGCGGCTCATCTATATAACCAGCCTGAACGCGATCGATCAGGCAGCGAATGCGTTGGCGGTTCTGGTCGAGCAGCTCTTGGGCAACCGGCGCACACGCGTCACGGCGCCAGACGGCGCAAAGCGGCTCAATCCCCCGCTCCTCGCACGGCACGCACACGTCGAGCGCCTCGGCCTCGACACAGCCGGCAAGGGCACCGATTAGCTCCGAAGAGACAAACGGCATATCACAGGCGACGATAGCCACGAGAGGCAGCCGGGCCGCAGTCAGCGAACTCGCAATGCCGCGCATGGCGCCCGCCGGCCCCTCAAGGTCCGACACCATTCGCGGCACCAGACCGCCAAACGCGCGCTCTTCAAGATAGGCAAGCTCGCTGGGACGCGAAGTCGTCACGACCAACTCGCCGGCAACTGGCGCCAGCCGACCCAGCACGCGCTCGATGAGCGGCTCGCCGCAAAACGTCATGCGTGCCTTATCGCAGCCCATGCGCGACGACAACCCGCCCGCCTGGACGACACAAGAAAGATCGGCACGTCTTACGGTAGTCATACGGCAAAACACCTCCATCGGCATGCTCGAAACCCGGTGCACGATGCTACCTGCAGCCGCCGAAATAGCGGCGCTACGAAAAACTCGTGCAAAAACAAAACAGCGCCTTTGCGGCACGCAGCAAGACCGCGAGCACAAAAGCGCTGGTAGCGTATGGCGGGAACGTATGTGAATCGAACACATCCAAGACGTTTTGCACGCCTCGCAACGGTTTTGAGGACCGCGGAGCCCACCGGAGCCCATCCGTTCCCAAGTGCGGCGGTATTTTACCAAACCGAGCAGCCAATCTAGCGCAGGGAGCGCAGGCCGCCGGCCTCCTTGTCGAGCACCGTAAAGCGCACGGCATCCAGGTGCTCCAAGATGCTGATGGCGCGTTTGCGCGACACGCCCAGGACCTCACGCAGCACGCTCGTAGTGGCAGCGCCCCCGGCTGCCTCAATGGCGGCGGCGACGAGTTCGCGCGCATGGGCCTCGGCGGCAGCGGACAGGGCAACGTCGCGCTCGACCTTAACGATCGAGCGGTTGAGCGAAAGCTCGCGCAGGGCACGCGTCATGGTGTCGCGGCCGAGCTGCAGCTGTTCGCCTACCTCGGGAAGCGCCGGT
>URWQ01000139.1 GCA_900551635.1 uncultured Collinsella sp.
TTAACGCGGCAGCCGATGTGCTGCTAGGAGAGCGGGCAGCGCCCGTCACATTGCTTATGGCCATTCCCGTTGTGGCTGCGGCGTGCATCGTTTTGGCCCGGTCCTGTATGCGTCTTGTGCGGTGGAGGCGATGGTTGTATGCCGCGGCTCTCGGCCTTGTGGCGGGAGCAGTCGTGTCCGCGGGCTGGGCGATAGGGGCGCTGCGTGTATCGAGGGCACTGGATAATCGGGCTGCGAGCAGTCTCGAATTTGTTGTGCGGGGCGATCCGTCCATCAATGACGGTGTGTATTCCTACACCTGCGATGCGTATGCAGGCGAAAAGCGCTTGGGTCGGGTACGGCTGTCGTGTGATCGCGAGCTCGGCGTCGGTTCGCATGTACGTGGTATCGGTCGAATATCACGCTTTGAGAACGATGCGTATGGGCGCTCACGCGTGCTTCGGGGCGAGCTTCGAAAGGTTAAAGTCGTCCGGTTGGTATCGGTCGACGAGGGTTCTCCGGGGCCGTTGACTTGGCTTCGGAACGAGCTCCTTGCCGTTATCGCGCCCGAGACCGATTCGGCGCGCTCGCTCATTGCCGGCGTTGTCTGTGGACGCTCGTCCGAGCTGCGCGCCCAGCCGGCGGGCGACTGGTTTTCGGTAACGGGCACCGCACATCTCGTCGCCGTCTCGGGCAGCCATCTTGCCATCGTCGGTTTTGTGATTGAGAGCGCACTGCAAAAGACGCGTCTCTCTCGTGGGCTTCAGCGGGGGCTGTTGGTGCTGGCCCTCGCTGCCTATGCCGTTTTTACGGGCGCTTCGCCCTCGGCCGTGCGCGCGTGCTCTATGGTGGCGGCGTCGCTTGTCGCCAACGGCGCCGGGCGTCGTCAGCATGGCCTCTCGGCTCTATTTTTGACCATGGCAATCTTTGTGTTGCTCCGGCCGACAGTGCTGTTCGAAATGGGCTTTCAGCTTTCGTGCGCCAGTGTTTTTGCCATCCTTTGCTTTTGCCCCTACGCCACCTACGCCTTGGGCGAGCTGGGTGTGCCATCGGGTGTCGCCAGCGTTTTGTCTGTCACGTTGTGCTCACAACTCGCGACACTTCCCGTAACCATTCCCGCATTTGGGACGTTTTCGCTCATTGCCCCGCTTGCAAATGCCGTGATCGGTCCGGTGATAAGCGTGCTGCTCGCATCGTCGGTTGTGCTGGCACCCTGCTCGCTTGTTCCGCTTTTGCGTCACGGGGCGCTCGTGGTACCCATGATTGTCGCTCGCTGCGCCCTGTTCTTTGAGCAGCTCTTTGCTACCGTTCCGGGTGCATCCGTAAGCGTGCCGCCCGATACGCCCTTGGTATACGTGGTGCCGTTTGTGCTGGCGGTCCTCTTGGTCTGGTGGCCACGCCCCCGCGCACGGAGCATGGAAGTGGGGCTGCTGTGTTTGATGCTTGCAGCGGGTGTTCCGTATGTCTATTGGGATCGATGCGCGCCGCCTTCGGTGACGGTCCTCGATGTTGGCCAGGCCGATGCGATTCTGGTTCGTCAGGGTATCGCCGTGGCGCTCGTCGACTGCGGGCTCGATGAGCGCGTGGTGTCGGCGTTGGTTCGCAATAACGTCCACCATATCGACGTCGTCTTCGTGACGCATTGGGATGAAGACCATTGGGGTGGTCTTCCCGATGTGCTCGATCAGTTTTCGGTTGGAACCATTGCGGTCGCGGCTAATGCGCTGGAGGATGCGCCTGCTGAGGTTCTAAATCGCCCGGGCGTAACGTATATGCAGGTGGCTCGCGGGGACACGATCGATATCGGCACATTTCGGGCTCGTGTGATGTGGCCGTTTGACACGGTGGATGGTGAGGGCAATGAAGACTCGCTTGTCTTGCTGCTCAGTTATGCCCAAGGAGGCCAGAGTCTCCGCTTGCTGCTCACCGGTGATGCCGAGCTCGATCAGGAACGCGAGTTTGTACAGGAGGTGGGGGATATCGATGTGCTCAAGTTGGGACATCACGGCTCAAAGGTTTCTGTCGACCTAGACCTGCTGGGCACGCTTAAGCCCGAGCTTTCTATCGCGAGCGCCGGCGAGGGAAATCGTTACGGCCATCCGTCGGATGCCTGCATCGATGCCGTTCGCGATGCGGGCGGCGCGTTCGCATGCACCATCGAACAGGGAGACATTACCGTTTCGCCGACCGTATCCGGTTTTGCCATGCGATACCAGCGACCGTGATGCTGCCGTTGGCGCGGGATAAGCCCGTGGGATAGAATGACACGGTACGAGAACGAGAGCCTGCGGGAGGGGAGCGCGATGTCCGAAACCGGTCTGCTGCCGGCATATCTGATCGTCGGTACCGACGGAGTCAAACGCGACCACGCCGTCTCGCGTATGAAGGCGCGTCTGGAAAAGACGGGCATGGTCGAGTTCAACCTCGACGAGCGCGATATGACCAAAGACCCCGATATCGAGTCGATTATCGGTTCGCTCAACACCTTTCCCATGGGCAGCGAGTTTCGCCTGGTAATTCTTGACGGCTGCTCAAAACTCGCCAAAGCAATCTCCGAGCCGCTTGTCGATTATCTGGCGAGTCCCAGCCCCACGACGGTCTGTCTCGTCATAGCCGATTCGCTTGCCAAGAACACGCGTCTGTACAAGGCGATCGCCAAGATTGACAAGAAGGCCGTGATCGACTGTTCGGGCACCAAGCGCTGGGAGCTCCCGCGCCGCGTGCAGCAGATGGCGACGCAGCACGGAAAGTCCATCTCGACGGCGGCCGCCGAGGAACTCGTTTCGCGCTCGGGCGAGAACACCCGCATGCTCGATAACGACTTGGCCAAGCTTGCCCAGATGGTCGAGGCGCCGCAAATTGAGCTTGCCGATGTGGAGCGCTGGATCGTGCGCACGGCCGAAGTTCAGCCCTGGGACTTTCTCAATGCAGTGTCGGCCCGCGATATGCGCCGGTCGCTCGAGCTCTTTGGGCTGCTGCCCGCCAAGAGCTATGTGTGGACCTACACGTTGCTATGCGGTCGCATCCGCGAGTTGATCGTCGCCAAGGCGCTCGACTCTCGTGGGCAGGGGCGTGAGCTCGCCGCGACACTCAAGCTTCAGGCCTGGCAGGTCAAGAATCACCTGACCTGGGCACGCCGCTTTTCGATGGCGGAGCTTGTCGCTGCGCTCGAGGGCGCGGTCGAGGTGGAGCTCGCGCTTAAGGGTTCGGCCGATTCGGAGACCGCGCTTTTGCTCTGGATTACGAACATCTTGAGAAAATCGTGATGATACCTGCCAATTTGACAAATTCGTTCTATCCCTTTGAGGGGGAGCGTGCTATAGTAGGCGCTTGCATGACCTCACCGTGTCTCAGAGGTGTCATACATTTTTTGCAAGGAACTCGAAAGGAACTCCAGAAGTGGCAAACATCAAGTCTCAGAAGAAGCGTATCCGCACCAATGAGGCAGCTCGCATGCGTAACAAGGCTGTCAAGTCCGAGCTCAAGACGCTGACCAAGCACGTCCAGTCCGCCGTCGCCGAGGGCGACGCCGAGAAGGCCCAGGCTGCCCTCAAGACCGTCACCAAGCGTCTCGACATGGCTGCTGCCAAGCATGTTATCCACAAGAACCAGGCTTCCAACCGCAAGTCCGGTCTTGCCAAGCTCGTGAACAGCATCAACGCCTAAGTTGTAAATTTCACACCACACAGATTACGCGCATAAATGGAGCCTGTTTTATGGAACAGGCTCCATTTTTTGTACCGCTCGGGTAAGATAGTCCGCATGAATACTTCAATTGACATTTCCCACATCCGTAACTTCTCGATCGTTGCGCATATCGACCATGGCAAGTCCACGATCAGTGACCGCATCCTCGAGCTCACCCATACCGTCGATGAGCGCGACATGGAGTCGCAGCTGCTTGACACGATGGACATCGAGCGCGAGCGCGGCATCACGATCAAGTCCAATGCCGTCCGCGTGTCCTATGACGCCGACGACGGCGAGACGTATCAGTTCAACCTGATCGATACGCCGGGCCATGTGGACTTCACCTACGAGGTCTCGCGTTCGCTTGCCGCTTGCGAGGGTGCGGTGCTCGTCGTGGACGCCACTCAGGGTGTCGAGGCGCAGACCGTTTCCAACGCGACGCTCGCCATGAACGCCAACTTGGACATTGTTCCGGCCATCAACAAAATCGACCTTCCTTCGGCTCACCCCGACGAGGTCAAGACCGAGATCGAAGACGATCTGGCCATTCCCGCTGACGATGCCGTGTGCGTGTCGGGCAAAACCGGCGAGGGCATCCACGATCTGCTGGAGTCCATCGTCTTTTTGATCTCGCCTCCCAAGGGCGATGCAAATGGCCCTCTCAAGGCGCTTATTCTGGATTCGTACTTCGATGAGTACCGCGGCGTCGTCGCCACGGTGCGCGTCTTTGACGGTTCCATCAAAAAGGGCGATACCCTGCGCATGATGCAGGCAAAGGGCGACTTTTTGGTCGATGGCGTGGGCGTCAAGCGTCCCGCCGAGACCCCGGTCGACGCGCTCACGGTCGGCGAGGTCGGATACGTGGTCACGGGCCTGAAGGACCCCGAAGCCGTT